>NZ_CAUFYA010000021.1:0-79123 GCF_959596855.1 uncultured Butyricimonas sp. | reverse complement strand
CATCAAGTAAGAGAGCAAACGACTCGGATAATTCGGGATCGAGAAACGATAATCCAAAAAAATCAATCCCACGTCACAAGCTCTTGCCAGCGCATCATAATCCTCTCTCTCCAAATGATGAAATAACGATATTGCCTTGGAGTTCGCCCCGTTCACCCATGTTTCCAGTTTTAAATATTCTGTCCCATTCCCCACCACCACGAAATGGCAATCTTCACGGTCTTTCACGGCTTTCAAGCACTCTATCAAAAAAGGTATTCCTTGCGGTTTACCCATGTTACCGCCATAAATAAATACCGGCTTTTCTATTGGCAAATTATACTTTTTCCTAATTCCTAACCAATCTATTTTTTCTCTCGTTGACAATACTTCAAAACTATTGGGTGCAATCTCTACAATACCCGGGTTTATAGCCGGGTTATGTTCCCGAACATACTTCACGTTAGCGGGACTCATGCACCCGATAAAATCCGATACTCGATATAATTCTTTTTCCTTTCGGCGAAAAAATTTATAAACCACCCCTTTCAAACCTCGAATGGTCAACATTCCCAAATCTACCGCATTCTGTGGAAAAATATCTTTTAATAAAAGATACGACATGGCACTGGGATTACATTGTTTTGCGTACTTGATTACCCTCGTTAAGGTGATTGGAGGAGTTGAATACAATATCACATCAAATCTCACGGTTCCAAAATACTTTTTTAAAGCCTTTTTAAACTGGTACTCCAAGAATACCTGCCCAACCCCTTTCTCTACCACGTTGGTTTTCGTCACGTTCAATGTTTTCACGCCAAGTGAACGCACGTGATTTGCGACAACAACCTCTGTCGAAAGTCTAAATCTACGCTCCCGGGGATACACGATGTACACTTCATGTCCCTCGTCCCGAAACTTTCGCATCAAGTCAGTATAAATACCATGCACTTCCACGTGATCCATTCGAGGAACCATAGTAAGAAACAAAATATTCATCTCTTTAGAATTTTCTCCAAACCATCTTGTTTACCACACCGGTATAGCTTTGTATCAATTTCACCACCTTCGTCGACACGTTCTCGTCCGTGTAATTCGGCACCGGAATCCCGTTATCCCCGTTCTTCACCATCTCCACCGCCACGTCCACTGCCTGCAACAACGAACGTTCGTCTATCCCCGCTAGCACGAAACAGCCCTTGTCCAACGCCTCCGGGCGTTCCGTGCTCGTGCGAATACATACCGCCGGGAAAGAATGTCCAATGCTGGTGAAAAAACTGCTCTCCTCCGGTAACGTCCCGGAATCCGATACCACAGCGAAAGCATTCAACTGTAAACAATTATAATCATGGAACCCCAACGGCTCGTGCTGTATCACCCGGCTATCCAACCGGAATTCACTCAATTCCAAACGTTTCCGGCTTCTCGGGTGACAACTATACAAGATTGGCATGTCATATTTCTCCGCCATGGCATTAATTGCTGAGAACAAGGAGAGAAAATTCCGTCCCGTGTCAATATTCTCCTCCCGGTGCGCAGACAACAAGATATACTTTCCTTTCTTTAACCCCAACCGCTCATGTACATCACTCGCCTTGATTTCCGCCAAATTACCGTGCAACACTTCCGCCATTGGCGAACCGCACACGTAAGTCCGTTGCGGGGCAACTCCCGAGGTATTCAAGTAACGCCGGGCATGTTCCGAGTAACAAATATTCACGTCACTGATAATATCCACGATTCGACGGTTGGTTTCCTCCGGCAAACACTCGTCAAAACAACGGTTTCCCGCCTCCATGTGGAATATCGGGATATGCAACCGCTTCGCCCCTATCACCGACAGGCACGAGTTGGTATCTCCCAGCACGAGCACCGCCTCAGGTTGCAACTGCACCATCAATTTATAACTGGCGTTAATGATATTTCCCATCGTCGCTCCAAGATCATCGCCGACCGCATCCATGTACACCTCCGGGTCTGAAAGTTTCAAATCCCGGAAAAACACCCCGTTCAGGCTATAATCGTAATTCTGCCCCGTGTGGGCAAGTATCGTGTCGAAATACACGCGACACTTGTTTATTACCGCCGCCAAACGGATAATCTCCGGACGCGTTCCCACGATGATCAACAACTTCAACCGACCGTCATTCTTGAACGCCACGGTTGAATAATCATATTTTACTTCCATCTATTCTAAAAGATTTATTTTACCGGTTCAAAATAAGTATCCGGTTTTCCCGGGTCAAAAGCCTCGTTCGCCCACATTACCGTTACAAGGTCATCCATGGCACTGAGATTAATTATATTGTGCGTGTATCCTGGCAACATATGTACAGCCTCGATCTTCTCGCCCGAAACCTCAAACTCGATCACCTCGTCCGTCCCGATCTTCCGCTCTTGAATCAACCCATGACCGCTCACCACGATAAAAAACTCCCACTTCGAGTTATGCCAATGTTGCCCTTTCGTGATTCCCGGTTTGGAAATATTCACGCTCACCTGACCGTGATTAAAGGTGCGCAAAAGCTCCGTGAACGATCCGCGGTCATCCGCATTCATCTTCAACGGGAACGCCACCTTCCCGGCCGGTAAATAGCTCAAGTAAGTGCTGTACAATTTCTTGGCGAAACTCCCGGGGGCAATATTGGGCATCACCAGCGTCCGGGGCTGTTCTTTGAAGGTTTCCAGCAAATCGACAATCTCGCCCAGCGTTACCTTGTGTGTTGTTGGCACAGCACAATAACGTCCCCCCGGCATTAACACGGTTTCCACGCCCTCGAACTCGCAATGATGTTCCTCGTCCCGAAGTGCGGCAATCATCTCGTCCATCAGGTCATCGATATACAACAATTCCAACTCTGTCGAACGATCGTTCACTTGAACGGGAAGATCGTTAGCGATATTGTTACAAAAAGTCGCCACGGCGCTATTGTAATTCGGGCGACACCATTTGCCAAATAAATTAGGGAAACGATACACCAACACCTTCGCTCCCGTTTCCTCTGCATAACGGAAAAACAACTCCTCTCCCGCCTTTTTAGACTCCCCGTATGGACTCCCGGCGTAACGTCCCACCATCGTAGCTTGTATAGAACTGGCAAGCATCACCGGGCAAGCGTTCCCGTACTTCTTCAACGTTTCCAGCAAAGTTGAGGCGAAACCGAAATTTCCCTCCATGAACTCCACCGGGTCTTTCGGGCGATTCACCCCGGCAAAATTGAACACGAAATTGCACTCCCGGCAGAACCTATCCAGTTCTCCCGGGTCCGTGTCAATATCATATTCAAAAACGGCATCAACCGTCACATCACCATAACAACGAGCCTCGCCCGCCTGTATGTTGCGCAATTGGGACACGAGATTCCGACCCACGAAACCACGTGCTCCCGTCACAAGTATATTCATAAGATTTCCGCTATTTACGACAGAAAAGATCTACCCACACCCAATACTATTACTACCCCTTGTGAAAGTATGAACCTTTATAAAAAAATCAAGTATTCAATCTCTTCTCCATCCAAAATTAGATATGTATAATTATTCCGACTTAATTTCTGTCGTTTTTCCCCTTTCTTCCAACCCAAGATCCTCACGGATAAAACGTAACTTCAACAATAAATTCATCATTCCCTCCACATCTAGACGAGTCGTGTTGTGCGAGTGATAATCCTCTATTCTCGCCATGTCCTCGTTCCCCTCCGTGAAAAACTTGTCGTAATTCAAATCCCGGGTATCGCAAGGGATACGGTAATAATCCCCCATGTCTATCGCCTTCGCCATCTCCTCCCGGGTCACCAGCGTTTCGTATAATTTCTCCCCGTGACGTGTGCCAATCACCTTCACCTCCGAGTTCGTCTTGTACAGCCGCTTCAACGCCGATGCCAACACCTCCAATGTCGCCGCCGGCGCTTTCTGCACGAACAAATCCCCGTTATGACCGTGCTCGAAAGCGTACATCACCAGGTCCACCGCGTCATCCAATGTCATCATGAAACGGGTCATATTCAGGTCCGTCACCGTGAGCGGTTTCCCCGACTTGATCTGCTCCACCCACAACGGGATCACGCTCCCACGGCTTGCCATCACGTTACCGTAGCGAGTGCAACAAATTGTCGTCGCTGCCCCCTCTCCCAACGCCCGTCCCTTGGCTATCGCAACCTTTTCCATCATCGCCTTCGAGATTCCCATCGCGTTAATCGGGTAAGCAGCCTTGTCCGTCGACAGCACCACCACGTTCTTCACCCCGTGGACGATCGCCGACTCCAGCACGTTGTCCGTCCCGATCACGTTCGTCTGCACTGCCTGCAACGGGAAAAACTCGCAACTCGGCACCTGCTTCAACGCCGCCGCTGCGAACACGTAATCCACACCCGTCATCGCCCCGTCCACCGACTGCCGGTCTCGCACGTTACCAATATAAAACTTCACCTTCGGGTTTTGCAACCGGTGACGCATATCATCCTGCTTCTTTTCGTCGCGCGAAAGAATGCGGATTTCACGAATGTCGCTATCAAGAAAGCGACGAAGAACGGCATTGCCGAAACTACCTGTGCCTCCCGTAATCAGTAGGACTTTATCTTTGAATACTGACATATTGATATTTGAATTAATTGTTTTCTAAAATATTACCACTTTTATACTCTTTGTCTTTTGGACTTTTAGTCTCTCAGACTCATCAACCTTAAATCATTCATTCTCGTAGCCACCGGCTGGAAGTAAAGCGTTTCAGTATTGTTCACTCCATACGGGAATTTGAACACACCGAACTGAAAGGTATAGTATGGCATACAGTCCTTCTTCTCCTTATAAATCTCCTTGAATCCGTCTTGAAGATTACCGCTATACATGTGCACATACTCGTCCTTGATACCAGCACCTCTTTTTCTGCCAAAGTAGAACTCCATACGGGACGTATTACGACCATCTCCTTCAACGGTTGTTGAAAAAACATACTTGTCCTTCCACTGGCAACCGTAAATGCAAGAACCATCAATAGGAGCAATGGTCTTCACTGTATAGTCCACTGGATTCATGAGATAGATGAAATCATCTGCAAAAGGCGCATCCGTAGCATAAAGCAATCCTTTAGGAAGGGCAAACACGACACAACCACGATACTTCTGGTCATTGCAGCATACTCGTTCCACCGACTTGAAGTTATCCGTCACTTTCCAAATGGCAGAAGCATCATCAAAGTCGCCCGTGAAAATCCAAATGCAATCACGATAAGGGTCATTCACAATGGCATGAACATGATTGATGGCACCTTGAGGGAAGGTATAGACCACCTCCCATTTGTCCTTGCCCACTCGCTTATATACTGAAACAGGCTTCTTATCTCTATTTCCAAGATAACCGCCAAAATAAATACCATCATCAACAAAAGAAATACCATCCACTTGGGTAAAGATAAGCGGACGAATACCCTCACCACAAAAATAACCTTTAGACAGACTGCCAGTTTCCAGGTTAAGTTCATAAATCATATTGCCGACAGACAGCAGTACATGCTGCTCATCCAATGCCCAAGCAGCACGTACACCCATTCTTAGAAGCCGATACAAATACCTGCAATGACCAAGAATGCGCTCTTTCTTACTTTGGAAGACAGGAATGGTATTTATCACCTTTCCATCTTCTAATATGAGAACATTACCTAGATGGTAACAGACAAGTCTGCCTGAAGGGAGAATGCAGAGAGGAATAGTAAAGTTCATTACGATAATTTCTCTTGTAGTTTCTGATAATCTATCTTGCCGCTTGTCTTCACAGGAATCGCATCAATCTTCTTCACTTGGAAAGCACGAGGGTTGAATCCCGTTTTCTCTACAAGCAAGTTCTTGATTTGCTCCTCCAGGTCATCTTCAGTCACAAACACCGTAATCAAGTCATCCACTCCAGCGCAAGCGCAATTCGGAGTGATGGCCTTCACAAACTGCTCGGTAGCATCGAGGTTAGTGCGGTTTCCCCACACCTTCACGAAACGCTTCATACGCCCCGTGATGTAGAAGAACCCGTCGGCATCAAACTTCGCAACGTCGCCCGTATGGAGCACACCGTGGTTCTCATCGCCCTTCATCAGGTCTGCCCTCACCTCAGCATAACCCAAGCAGACGTTCTCGCCTTTGTAGAGCAACTCCCCATCCACCTCGGGCTCGATAATCCTATTGCCATCGGCATCCACCAATGACAGTTCGCCCCTAGGAATGGCAATGCCTATTGAAGCATTCTTCTCCACAGCCTTATCAAACGGCAGATAGCTCATCCGAGGAGCCGCCTCCGTCTGCCCATACATCACGACAAACTCCTTACCGCTCTGTTCTGCAAACTCCACAAACTCCTTTACGTAGGATGCATTCAGCTTGCCACCTGCCTGAATCATCGTCTTCAGCTCAGGCAGATCCATACAGAAAAAACGAAGCCGTTTCAGCATCTCGTAGGTGTAAGGCACGCCAGCTATCGAAGTAGCCCTCTGCTCCTTCACAAACGACCAAAAGTCCCTCTGCATCACCGCTTTGTCTGTCAGTAGAACTGTCGCTCCCTTAATCAAATGACTATTGATGACCGACATCCCATAGCTATAGTACATCGGCAAAGTAGTCACAGGCCGCTCCTCAGTCGTAATCCTCAGATACTCCGCAATACTCTCCGCATTGCTCTCCAGATTTCTCTCCGATAGCCGCACCAACTTAGGCGACCCCGTACTCCCCGAAGTAGTCAGACAAAGCAACAACTCTGGATTCATCTCCTGGAAATCAAACCCCGTTTCGAGAAGCGAATAAGAACCATACTCATAAATAACCTTAGCCTCAATTCCCAATAACGTTCCCGATCCCGTTATCTTGCCCACGTGAGAGGTCGGCATCCAAAGAAACTCCGGCCTATACATCTCAATTAACCTCATCACCAGTTCCAAGTCCCTGCTACCATCAAGCAACACTTGCGGAATATGCTTGTTCATACAAGCCACGTACCCCACAAACGCCCCAAACACATTCTCGCAAAGCGTAAACACCAAACCCTTCCGAGGAAAGGCGGCAACCATACGCTCCACCTCCACGGAAAGGTCATTATAGGTTAACGACTCACCACGGTCGGTCACAACCGCCAAGTTGTCTTTGTATCGTTGTAGATCAAACATTACTCAAAAGAAATATTATACTTATCAGTCAAAATAGACTTAGCAGCATCATAAGAATTAAAATCCATTATATCTTCTGATTGAATAACAATGTCAAACTCATCTTCTATATTTGCTATTAATGTCATTTGCCCAACAGAGTCCCATAACGGAGTTTTCCTATATGCAAGTGATTTAACCTGATTTTCTTCTACTTCAAATGTCGTTGCGAATACATTGTTCAATTTGTTGAGATTATTCATTTTGATCATATTTATTTAAAATAAGGATATCCGTTCTTGTTCTTAGAGCGTAAGAATTTTATCAAGTCTTGAGAAGCCTCTAATTCAAGAAGTACATTTCCAAACAACCTTGACATCAAAACATTATTCTTAATGAGGTCGTTATACCTGTTAAGTTCGGCTTGGTGCAACATTCCCCAAAGCGGTTTCCTTTCTCTGACAGTGATTTCAACGGATTCTTGTTTTGATTTTTGAATTACAAAATCTCTTTTGTTGTACCAATCCTCGTCGTTCCAATACCAATCACCATACGCTTCTTCTGCTACATGGCCAATAGTATTATGATGCTTGAGATCTGTTCCTAAACCAATCACGATTGCATTATTATCTAAACAAAACTTCCACGACGAATCCTTTCCATGTGGTGACGGTAAAGTTCCACTGATATTATTGCGCATCATATCTTTAGCCAATGGACCAACTGCACATAAAGGATTCAAAGGATGAAGGCTAATCTCTGCTTCAGACATTCGCATAAGGAACGTTGGAAGCAAACCTGAAGATACAGGAGTTCTACGAGGGTTATAAGTACATTTTGGAGGTCTATATGACGATTGTAATTTTTGAATTGCGTCAGGTTCTTCCTTATAGCTTCTTATAACAGGCATTGCAAGAGTGCCTGTTTCACCTATCAGGTTCTTCAATTTTACTATAATTTCTAATGGAGTCAATCCAGTAGCTTTCAAACTATCATAAGAAGAATGAACAATAAGCAAAGAACCGTCCTTCACACCCCAATCTCGAAGTTGCTCAAGGATGCTATCAAAATCTACATTTTCAAGTTGTTTATCCTTGATAGACATATTAGATTCTTTATTTGGATTAAACCGTCCTAAACATTTGCTATTATGCCAGTATATTTGCCTCAATATAACCTCAATGCGAGGATGCAGTAATGCAATTCTATGATATAAAGTTGAAACTAATCCAGCCATGCTATTTCAAATTTAATGATTTATCAATAGCAATCTTATACCGATATCTTAAGATAACATTCTTTAAAATAATCCACCTTACTTGTAACTGATACCCTACTGAAGGTCTTTTCTTCGGTGTCGCATTGTTTGAATGTTCTCTATGCAAAATTAGCGGTTTGTTTACTACACTTATGCGAGACTTTCCACAACTAAGAAGACTGCCTGTCCACCAATCATGAGATCGGTATATTGTGGGAATAGGAATAACCACACTCTTATATGCAGCCCTAAATGCCATACAACAACCGATATAACTTAATCTAAAAAAATTCCCCAAAAAAGAAGTTCTAACCCCACCTCTAAATTTAAATGTCGATTCATGAATCACATTCAACTCTGAATCAGTTAATTTCGCATCATGAATTACAACAGATACACGAGGATCTTCGAATTCTTTTATTATCGACTTGATTTTACTATCCATCCAGATGTCATCTTGGTCGGAAAAGAAAATAATATCTCCAGAACAATGCTCAACCGCATTTTGAAAGTTTTTGACAACGCCGGGCTTATAAGGATTAGAATAAACTTTTATTCTTTTATCTCGCTTAGAGTAATCATTCAGAATTAAAAGGGTTGTATCCAAGGACTTATCATAAGAAACTATTAATTCATCTTCTGTTCCCAATTGAAATAATATAGAATCTATTTGTTCTTTTATATACTTAGCTCCATTATAAGCAGCCATTGCTACAGATATTTTCATTGCAAATATTTATTTTAACAATCTTATAATCTTATCTGTTTCTAATTTGTAATTAAAATTATTTTGAGCAACGATTTTTCCCTTTTCTCCAATTTTCCTTGCTTCTTTCTCATTAGTTAAAAGCCATAAAAGTTTAGTAGCAAAATCTTCTGGATTATCTGGTTCTGCAAAAAGACATGTTTCCCCATCTACAAGAAAATCGCTCAACTCCCCTACTTTTGTAAGCACAATAGGATTTCCCGTTAAAAGATATTCTCCTACCTTTGTTGGAAATCCATATTCAGCTTGAATATTATTAGGGCGATCTAAAGCTAAAATTTCCGCATTCATTAAAATAGAAGGGACTTCATTAGCAGAAACAAGACCTAACATACAGACTCTATTCTCCAAATGATTTTCTCTAATTATTTCTTTTTGTACATCTATATCAGATTGAGGCCCTTTCCCCAATAAATAAAGTTTTATGTCAAGATCTTTTTTTGCTATAATAGCAAAAGATTTAATCAATCCATCCACACCATCTTTAAAGTTCTCACCATTACCACAATATGCAATATAACGTTCTTTCGGATTTCTACTTAAATAAGCAAAACGATTATTATCTACCAGCATATTCAAAATATAAATATTTTTTTCATTCACTCCTCTATCTACACAATATTTTTTCAATCTTTTTGAAATAACAAATATATTTTTACAACACCTCATAAAATGAATATGCAATTTTTGTTGTATATGTCCATACAATCCTTTACCAAATATAAATGGAGGATACTCCGTAAATTCATGATAATAATTCCTCTTATGAAAAGATAAAAGCAACATTACTAAAGGTATCAATCCATAATAATATATAGGTTCCTTTTTAGGCAATTTGAACAATAATTTCCAAGCACTACTAACCACTCCCAGAAATTGGTTTTTACATGAAATTGAATCACCCCAGTATTCAAAAGATACATTCGGAATTTGTTCCTCGCATTTAAGACCACACGAAGTTGATAAAAAAACAATTTTTACACATACACCTTTTTCTCCAAGTCCTTTAGATATAGTCAAAATCCGTCTTACACCAGCAAGTGTTGGTATATATCTTTGCATTATTATTATCATAATATCATTTATTCCTAACAATTTGAATATCAAAAAATTTACTCAATACATACAACGGAATGAAAATCAACAACTGTGCTTTTCCAAAAATTTGGTTATTCGCATTAAGATAAAAAAAACAGATTCCAAGCAATACAAATATAGGGAAACAAGTCAAATCATTAGAATTCAAACATAATTTCCAATAATGTCCCCATATGATTGCTAAAATAAATATCAACATAGGAACAAAAAAGAAAGTTACATCATTTGCAAAAGCAACATAAGCAGAATACCAATATTGCCCATTCTTAACACCTTCTTTTTGTGAAATTCTATACTCATAAGTCCTTTTTTCAATTTCATCTGCATTTACACCCATCTTTTGTAAAAAATTAGCTAAATACTTAGAAGAACCTAATCCATAACACCATTGAAAATCCATTCCTAATGCCCAATCTAAATGTTCTAATCCTTGAGTTAAATAGCTACTAAAGCCTAATATAGAAGATCTCATATCTTCAGGGACCAATACCATATTTTCTGAATTAATTTTATTACCACTTATTGTATTTACTCCGAAACTCTTTTTATCCTGAATTCTAGAACTATAGGAGCCACAAAAGAAGATTAAAGCTGCTAATACTAATACAACAAGTAAAAATACATTCTTACCACCTAAGGTTAATTTAATAAAACGAGCATTCACATTTTTACAAGTAGACAACAACAATGCAAAGAAAAATAAGGCTAAATAATCAAATATCAACTTATTCGTACCTACAATTATATATGAACATACCTGAACAACAACAACAAATACCGTGACTGTTCTTTGAAATATTGATACTCTAGAAAAAAACAAAATACAATTATATATTACTAACGTACATAAAGGACTAAATAAAAAATGATATAACAACCAACTATTCTCAAATATTGATATAGCAAGTATATTTTCACCTCGTTCATAATATGCATCACCAAATCCCTGTGAAGCCAAAACAATTTTAGATAAGATAACATTCAGCGACACTGTTTCAGAAGCTAGTGATATCATTAAAAAAGGATATAAATCTACAATACATAATATTAACAGAATATTAAGCCATCGATTATTTATAAATATTTTTTTTTTATTTTTCATAGGTAATCGATACCCACACTTAAATCCATAATTAATTGACAATAAAACACTTATATAAAATATTATCATTAAGAAGATATGCTCTCTTGTCCAATTTAAGGCGGAAAACATATATAAAAGAAAAACAAAAATCATATACAGGAGTACAATCCTTTTAGGAGCCTGCTTAATATATAGTCTCATAATTACTTAATCCAAATACCTCTTGCACTATTATTAATTATTCTATTTAACTGAATTCTCCCAAATACAGCTTGTAACAAATATACAAAAGTAGGAATCATTGTAACAGCGACAAGACCTAAATATCTCGCACTCATTGTTAATACAGGCCAAGATATAATTGCACATATTACATAAATAAGAAGTTGTATCCTAATATGGCCAATACCATTCAGACACATCATGTATGTACTCGCAAAACATTGAACCATAATTAAAATCATCATTGAGAATGATAAAATGGTAGGAATAAAAATTTTTCCATCAATCCAAATTTTATAAACAGGACCTGATAACAAAAACATAAAAAATAGGATAACCACAAATAAATAATTTAAACGTTCAAGTCTACGAAAAGTTTTTCTCATCCACATATAATCTTTTTTTGTATATGCATCAGTAAAGGCAGACCAGACAGGCGCTAAAATCATATTTAAAACCATATATAAAATAGAAAAATACCTATTTGATATACTATATTGAGAAACTGCACTAGGACCTAGTTCCCTCGTAATTACCAAATTTATAACTTGAAATATAGCGATTAAAGATACTTGAATAATAGCAAACTGTATTCCTAAACTTGCAATACTTTTTATTTGAGAAAATTCTATAAATCTAAAAGATGGAGAATATATTTTATATCTCGAGTATTTAAAAACTAGCAATGAAACTACAAATAACATCATAAAAGGAATTACAGAGGAAACAAATGCCAAATCAACAAGAGAACCTTTTGTATTTCTTGTTAAAACAAATAAAACAATCAACACAGCATATTGAGAGATTCCATTTATTATTGATGTAACTCCCGGTTTCATATCAGCTGCTAATAAAGAATTAAATACATTAGCAATCATAGTAAGTGAAGTAAATATCACCACTATTTCAAACACTTTCTTCAATTCAAATTGTAAATTATTTGATAATCTCAGAAATTCACACCAATTAATATAACGGTTTGCAATAAACAAAAATATTAATAACACAAGAACAATACATGCTACTGAAAAATATGTCGTACTAACATATTTCCTCGCAAGTTTGTAATCCCTATTGGCTTTTGCCTCTGCAAATTTATTTCTAAAACCATGCCCAAAACCTAAATCAAAGAAAGTAATCCAACCTATAATAGAAGAAATTGTTAACCAAATTCCATATTTTTCGGAATCGACATAATCTATTGTAATAGGTACAATAAGTAGCATTGATAAAAGATTAGCTACTTTCATTGTCATCGTAATCAATGCATTTTTTAATATTAATTGAGACCTTTGATCTATAGCTACATAATACTTATAATATCTTTTAGGCAATAATTTTAATATAAATTCTTTTATGATTTTATTAAAAAAAACTTTAGTCATCTTTAATGTTTATTAGAATTAAAGCTATAGATTTAAAGCATCATTCTATATAAATCAAATTTAAACCCTATCAATTACAATAAAAGCCTCCCAGGTCAGCTTGGCCGCCTGGAGTAAACTCAAGGTTCCCATCACGTTAGTTCTCGCAAATGTGAAAGGCTCCTTGATAGAGCGGTCAACATGCCCCTCTGCCGCTAGGTGGATGATACCATCAATTCGCTCCGCTTGTATCAACTTGCAAAATGCGTCGAAATCGCAGATGTCCATCTTCACGAACTTATAGTTCGGTCTGTCCTCTATATCCTTGAGGTTGGCAAGATTGCCAGCATACGTCAACTTATCCAAGTTAATGATGTTGTACTCGGGATATTTATTCACGAAAAGACGAACCACGTGACTACCGATGCAACCCGCACCTCCCGTGATCACTATATTTCTTTTTGCCATAATTTTTATTGATTTTTTTAATTACCGATACATTGTTTTAGAGATTCCGTCCAGTAGGGTATTTTCAACCCGAAGACTTTCTTGATTTTTGTCTTGTCCAATACCGAATAAGAGGGTCTTTTCACCGGGCTGGGAAACTCGTCACTATGACAAGGTTGCACGTCACACGCTGTCGTGCCGTTGTATTCCGCAATCATTTTCGTGAAGTCATACCAAGAACAAACCCCCTCGTTAGAGTAGTGATAAATGCCTGTTTGGCTACCATCGAATTTTTTGATGATTACCGTTATCGCTCGTGCCAAATCAAGCGCGTAAGTGGGCGTACCCACTTGGTCGAAAACCACTTGAAGGCTCGGTTTCGTGGCGGTAAGGTTCATCATCGTTTTGCAAAAATTCTTGCAGAATTCCGAGTATAACCAAGCCGTGCGAATAATCACGTGATGACAACCTGTGGCTATAATTTTTTGTTCTCCTCCTAATTTTGTCATGCCGTACACCCCAGTCGGGGTTCCTTGTTGCTCCTCCCTGCAAGGGACATTATAAGGTTCTCGCCCGAATACATAATCGGTGGATATTTGCACGAGCAAGCCGTCAACTTCCTTGATAACTTGAGCCAAGTTTTCCGGGGCATCGGCATTAAGTTTTAATGCCAGGGCCTCGTTCGTTTCCGCCACGTCCACGTTCGTGTAAGCGGCACAATTCACGATAACGTTCACGCCTTGAGTGTTCACCATCTCGCGCACGGCATGGATATCGGTTATATCAAGATAAACGGTTTCCACACCTTCCACTTGATTGACATCGGTAAAGATGTAACTATCATCACTGTTTCGAGACACAATGCGCATCTCATTGCCAAGTTGACCGTTGGCTCCTGTCACGAGTATTACCATTTCAATCGAGTTCTGGGTAAAGGTTCATGTTATAATCAAACGGTGAATCAAAATCCTTTAAACAAGGATGCTTGATATCCTTTTCCGAGAGCACGGCATTCTCTACCGGGATTTGCCAATTTATCCCTAGTTCCCCGTCTTTTATACTTATTCCACCGTCCGCTTCCGGGGCGTAAAAGTTATCACACTTGTATTGGAACACCGCTGTATCGCTCAACACGGCAAAGCCGTGAGCGAAACCGCGGGGGATGAAGAACTGGCGGTGATTATCTTCACCCAGTTCCACGGACACGTGTCGCCCGTACGTGGGTGATCCCTTGCGGATATCTACCGCCACGTCAAGCACACGACCTTTCACGCAACGAACCAGTTTGCTTTGAGCGAACGGGGGACGTTGAAAATGCAAACCTCGCATCACGCCATAACTTGACATGCTCTCGTTATCCTGCACGAAGTTTATCGCCCGGACTTGTTTCTCGAATTCCCTACGGGAAAAACTCTCGAGGAAATAACCTCTCGCATCCTTGAACACACGTGGCTCGATGATAACCAAACCGTCTATTGCTGTTTTTATCACCTTCATCGTTAATCCAAATTAGATTTGCCCGTTTCTTTTATCTCGTCAATTACCTTGAGAAGGTATTGCCCGTATTGATTCTTTAACATCGGGCAAGCAAGTTCTCGCATGCGCTCTTCAGTAATCCATCCCTGGCGATAAGCGATACCCTCGAGACAAGCCACTTTCAACCCCTGTCGTTTTTCCAGTACCTCGATATAAGTGGACGCTTCTGACAAGGAATCGTGCGTGCCGGTATCAAGCCAGGCAAAACCGCGATCAAGTGTCTGCATCTTTAATTCCCCGTCAGCCAAAAACTTCTGGTTTACCGTTGTGATCTCGTACTCCCCGCGAGCAGAAGGTTTTATATTTCTAGCCACTTCAACCACCTTGTTTGGGTAAAAATACAAACCAACAACAGCGTAATTACTTCTCGGACAAGCCGGTTTCTCTTCTATGGAAAGACAATTCCCATCCTTATCAAATTCTGCCACCCCGTAACGCTCTGGATCACTAACCCAGTAACCGAAAACAGTTGCTTTCTTGTCCTCGTCTACCGCACGAACAGCCTCTTTAAGCATGCTTGTGGAACCGGAACCGTGGAATATATTATCACCAAGCACCAAACAAGCGGAATCCTCCCCGATAAAATCTGCCCCGAGCGTGAACGCTTGCGCTAACCCGTCCGGGGATGGCTGTTCGGCATATTCAAAACGCACCCCGTAATCAGATCCGTCACCCAACAAACGCTTGAACCCAAGCAAATCATACGGCGTGGAGATAATTAAAATATCCCGAATACCGGCTAACATCAACACGGAAATGGAATAATACACCATCGGTTTGTCATAAATGGGCATCAATTGTTTAGAGACACCTCCTTGTCCGATTGCTCGTATCCCACGATGATTCGAGAGGGATAAAGGTTATCGTAAAGCGCCTTACTCTCCCGCAGAAATTCCGGGACAAAGATGATATTCCTCGTCTTGAATTTCTCTCGCACGTTTTTAGTGTAACCAACTGGAATCGTGCTTTTAATAACCATAATAGCATTCGGGTTCACTCGCGTCACCTTCTCGATCACGTCCTCCATTGCCGACGTGTCAAAAAAATTCTTTTGACTGTCATAATTCGTCGGGGCGGCAATTACCACGAAATCGGCATCCCTGTACCCCATCTCCCAATCCGTAGTGGCACGAAGGTTCAAAGGTTTCGTTGCCAAGTACTCCTCTATATAATCATCTTGAATAGGTGATCTTTTACTATTCACCAGTTCAACACGCTCGGGCACAATATCCACGGCTGTCACCTCGTTATGCTGGGCCAACAAGGTCGCGATGCTTAAACCGACATAACCGGTTCCTGCTACTGATATTTTTATCATGTGTTAATAATTGTTGCTAGTTTTATTACCCTCTGCAAACTCCCGTTTCGCCAAAATATAAAAAACCTCCGATACTAAAGCAAAATCCGCCTCCTGCCCCGCTTGTCGGAAGCACTCGATTCTTTTATCCTCCTCACGCTCCACGCTAACATGTAAACGAGCCCGTTCTTCCTCCAACCGTTTATAATCTTCCTTGGGCAACATCATCGCCCCAACCACGTCATCATACAAGCAAATAGCATCCCACCAAGACAACAACACACCACGAGCACCACCTCGAATATATCCCAAGGCCTCCGTGACCAAGTGCCCTGCAAGTTCCCCACACGCCTCATCTCCGGCAAAATAATAACAATTACATAGCATCCGGCAAATATTCGGTGTCCGACAAGGCAATGAGATCTTGCCGTTCCCCCGTGCCGACAGTATCCGGTACGCCGCGTCCAAACCGTTTTTCAAGTAACCCAAGTCCGAGTACAACTGGTAGACATCCATCTTGTCCGCCGCATAACCGGCACGGGTATCCACGGGAACATCACCGTTCAACTGTCCGGGGTACAAGTGAATGATTGATTTCGCTCGCTCGTGGATAGCACCGGGAGTGCCGAAATCATTCTCCAACCACGGGTATACCCGTACCATAGAGTACATCGTCAGGTAACCGTGTAACAAACCGGACAATAATGCCGGGGGATACAACCGGAAATCAAGACTGTCCAGTTGCTTGTACAATTCGTGAAATAAACCTTTTTCCATCTCTATTTCTTGATTCACGATTTTAGATTTATGATTTTAATTGTACTTCTTGACTCTTTTTTAATCATAAATCGTAATTCATAAATCTTAAATTAATTGTTTCTCTCTATTTTTTCAAGGAATGAACCCGGGATATAAGACGTGGCAATCGATGCTACACCTTCCAAGCGGATTACCACCCGCTTGTGACCTCGCAAACGCACCAGCTCTCCTTCCAACCCCACTAACGGACCTTTAATCACTCGAATCCGATCTCCTCGCTTCAAGTCTTTATTCAATACCTCGATTCCGGCGGCAGAAAAATCCAACAAGAACATGAAATCTTCCATCTGTTTGTCGGGAACGATCAAGGAGCGACGACCTTCGATATCCTTCAAGTAAACAATATTCAGGGAATACTCGTTGAGCAAGGAGAAACTCGTTACTTTATCCGTACGGATAAAAATCATACCGTGAATCAAAAGGACACGAATCGTTTTCCGACCAAACGGGGTATCGCGAACTTGCTCCTCACGCGGGAGAAAATTCTCGATTCCCAATTCATCCAATTTCTTCTTGATCACCAATTCTTGGTTCACTCGCGTGTAAGCGACATACCAATGCAATTTCTTATCCTCGATCATGTAATTGTTTATTCTATCAGCCGACCGGACGCGCTTCGCGCACTAACCCTATTACCGGTCCTGATTTATTGCCATGTGTTTCATGCGCCCCACTTAAACAGTGTTATATATTATAGACACACGAAAGCTGTTTTGATAAACGATATTTCATATCAACAAACCATCGTTTAATGGCATTAACAATATTTGCTCACTAACAAAATTCACAAAAACATAATCACTTAATTACGAGAAATAAAAAATGTCACTGGAAATATTTGCGGAAAATAAAAATGATGTATATTTGCAGCGCATTAAACGATCATTTATTAATTCACAAATTGAATTATGAAATAACAAAGTATCAAATAGATACGACACATTCCTGTAAACATTTGAATGATCATTGCACAATCATTGCTTAACCACAAAAATCCTGCATATACACATCATAAATATAGCATAAACGCAAATTTACGTCTATGCTACGTTCATGATTCGTTCATGCTTCGAACTTGAGGTTAGGTATCGATAGACTTAGTATGGCGAAAAGATATACTACGAGTCCTTCATCTTCTGCAAATACCCCTCCGAGAATATCCGGCGGCTCCATATGGTCTGCATGATTCCCCGTAAAGCCAGATAAACAAGAAACGAAAGCCATAACATGTGATTGTTCGTGGTCCCGGAACAAGTATAATATATAAGGAAGAAAGCCCCGGAAGCAACCAACATCGCCCACAACATGTATCGGGTAGCCGTGGCTCCTATCAAAATACCGTCCCATAGAAAAGCGGCAAATCCTGCCAAGGGAATTGCCAGAACCCAGTAAAAATAATGGCTTGCCGTTTGAATCACTTCCCAGTCATTCGTGAGCAAACCGAGAAAACCTTCTCCCCCGACTACATATAAAACGGTAAACACCAAGGATAATCCCACGCCCCAGCCGAATAAAGCCCGTACTGCCTGCCGCAACCGGCGAAGATCACAAGCCCCCACGTAACGTCCGGCAAGAGCCTCTCCCGCGTAAGCAAAGCCATCCATGATATAGGAGAATAAGGTAAACAACTGCATTAACAAAGTATTGACAGCCAAAATCACATCCCCCTGCCTTGCTCCCGTGGAAGTGAAAAATGTAGTTACCCCGATCAGGCACAAGGTACGCAAGAAAATATCACGGTTCACGGCAAAGAATCTGCGCATGGCAAGCAACTGAAGACTCCCCTTGAATTTGATAAGCGGTCGTAACTCCTTAAAATTAAACCACCAAAGTCCGGCAGCCATAAATACCCCGCTGTACTGGGCTATTACTGTTCCCAACGCCACCCCCTCGACTTTCATCCCGAACACGAAAACCAGACACGCGCTGCACAAGATATTGATCACGTTCATCACGATAGCGATATACATCGGGTAGCGGGAATTTTGCATCCCGATAAACCACCCCGTGAATCCGTATTGTGCCAGCACGGCAGGTGCCCCCCAAATGCATATCCGAAAATAAGTAACAGCGTATCGTTCTACTTCAGCACTCGTGTCCAATAACCTGAAAGCCAAGCGTTCTATGGGATATTGAAGAATCAGCATCAGCACGGCGGAAATCAGTCCCACGCTCACCGCCTGCACGAGAACCCGCATTTCCGCATCTTGGTCTTTTCGCCCGAATGCCTGTGAGGTCAGTCCACTGGTTCCCATCCGCAGAAAACCGAAATTCCAGTACAAAATATTAAACAATAATCCCCCCACCGCGATAGCACCGATAAAGGCGGTAGCCCCCAAATGCCCCACGATCGTCACGTCCACCAATCCCAACAAAGGAACGGTGATATTTGACACGATAGAAGGAATAGCAAGACGAAGTATTCTACGATTCATTGCTTGTACCCGATTGTCTGCCGTTCCGAAATCATACTATCCAACATTTGCGGGGTGAACATCTCCACGTCCTGCTTTACAATTGAATAAGTATGCTCCGTACCATTAATCTTTCCATTCTTTGCCAAACGTTGTATTCGGTTACGAATCATCATTTCCGCGACCAGTTTTATCAAACGGGCACTCGCGTGACTTCGTTTCTTGTTGTTCACGATATAGGAAATAAACCGAGCCATATGCTGTTGTGCCGTCCGGGTCATACGGGTATTGTCCGTCGCCAGATCCCGTTTGAGTATTTCCATTAACTCATCCTCCGTGTAGTCCTCGAAAACAAGAATATTAATCATGTCGGAAACCTTCTCCACCTCGTCGTTAATAATCTGGCGGGGCGGGTCCTGTTTGGCGTAAATCACGTTATAAGCCCCCGGTTGAGTCGCCAACTGGTTCACGAGTATAGCCCTCACCCGATCCCGGAAGCCGGAGATTTCATTCAGGCTACTGGAATCTTCATCGAAGAAGAACAGCCCCCCCTTGGATTGCAACAAGGCAACACCGATACTCTGCACGGCATCCTCCTCCGTCAACCCGATCAGACGTTCCACCTTAAAGCTGGTCACCTCGCTCTTGTCTATAATTCCCATAGCCTTATAAATACGGGCAATAATACGTGCAACCGTTCCCTTCCCCATACCGGAATTACCGGTAAAACACCATTGCAGGGACAGACGGGTATTTAGCTTGATCCCTTGTTGATTGTAATGACGAGCCAGATCCACGAAATCATGAATCTGTTTTTTAAGCTTCTCTTGTCCTATCATGTGATCCAAATCCTTCAAGGCCGCGGTGATTGACTTCTCGTCAAAAGTATCCTTGTAGGAATTGGGAAGCTCGGAAGTTGCCGTGGGTATATCCGCTGCCATCAACGTCGTGATCTCCTTCCGGGTAAGTTCCCTCTCTTTTCTGATCTTCATGGTGCGGGCAGACAGGTTGTGAATGGCTTTATCCACCATCTTATCGACAAATAGAGCATTCCCGAAATATTTATCATGTTCTTTGCATACCTGTGTGACCAAAGCATGGAATGCCTCTTTCGCCTTCGGGTGCAAAGTGTAATTCTTCTCGGTTATCTTCTGGACGGCTATTTCCAGCAACTCTTCCGGCGTGTAATCGGCAAAATGGAAGTGATACGGGAAAAGCGTCTTCACTCTCGGGTTCCCGGTAAGCGCCTTGTCCATTTCATCCGGATCGCCACTCAATATCACGATGGTATCCCCGTTATCCGCGGGCGACAATTGCCCGAAAATAACGCTTAATGCCGAAGCTCCCGCGCTGTCTTGGAATAATGTATGAGCGTCTTCCAAGAAAAGGATACCACCCCTCGCTTGTTCAAACACGTACATGGCAATCTGTTGAGGCGGAATAGAACCGTCGCCGATAAGTTCTCCCCTGCTCCTGACCGTTACCATGGACGTTTGCAATATCCCCGCGGACTCGAATATCTCCCCGAGCATACGTGCCACGGTAGTTTTTCCCGTTCCCCGGTTCCCGGTAAACAACATGTGCAGAGGCGGAATCACATCGGCATAACCGTGTTTCTGTCTTTCCCGGATAAAATAAATATAATTGATATAGCTGATCAAGCTGTTTTTCAATTCCTTCGAGCCGATCATCTCGTTAAACGCGTCTACCGATTTATTCGGATCGGGCTGCTCGAGGGTTTCGATATCCTCTACCTTGAGCAACATCATATCCTCTTTCGAGCGAGTACCCTTGTGATTCGACATCAAGCGCTTTGCCATCCGGTTCGCGGCATCGTTCAATCGTTCCTCTATAAACCTGCCGTTATCGAATCCCGACTCTTTCACGGTACAGCAATCCTTCAGCATATTAAAGAATTTGTTCTCCGCCTCCGGCGTAAACTTGAATTGCCTTTTCTCCAGCATCTGGCGGGTAATCTCCATCAATTCCTCCGCCGAATAATCATCAAAGATAAACTGGTAAGGGAAACATTTCTTCATACCCGGGATTCCATCGGAAATAGCCTGCAAAGGCATCCCGTCTCCCGCCATGACCACCACCAGAGGCGGTTGTTCCTGTTCCAGTATTCCCAACAACACGGTAAAAATACGCATCGCCGGATCGTTCGGGTCATTCGTCGGGTACAATTCGTCAGCATCCTCTATGTAAAGGATTCCACCCGTGCTCTTCGCGATGGCTTCCCGAATTAATTGTTCTTCCACCGCCATTCCCGGACGGGAAAAATCTTCCCGTTTATATTGATGTATTTTCCCGTTCGCCAAAACACCCGAATGGTAGAGAATCTCTCCCACGATCCCGGCAACCGTGTGTTTACCGGTTCCCGGGTTACCCATAAAGATCATGTTCATCAGAGGAAGTTTATCACTGAAGCCGTTCTCCTGCCGCATCTTCACGAACTCCGCCAACTCGTAAACACGGGTAATTTCTTCTTTTACCTTACGTAACCCGACCAGTTGGTACAAACGGGACAGTGCCTCCTCCTTATCTTGGGGTGTTGACGACATACCCGCCGCCTCGTGCACCTGACCGTTCACCGCGGCTATTTCGTCGGCGAAATTATAGGGCACATCCTGTTCTCCGATGGCAAACTCCAGTTGAATCACGGGTTGATCGAAGCACGATACTTCTACCCGGTATTCTCCTTCCTCCCAGAAATTCTCCAGCCCGGCTCCCAGATCCAAGGCGAAACAAAGCAAACGCTTTCCCTCCCGGTTCGGGATATAGTAATTTCCTTTAGCTACCCGATTCGCCTTCATCATCCCGCTCGAGTCAAAAATATTTATCATGAATTCATACGTCCATTCGCTGGACAAGAAATTCTCCGCCACGAGATAGAAACGCACGTCTGTCAACCCTTCCCCGGCAAAAGCCCGAAATGAATGAGGTCGTTGTACATCGGGAGCCTCCTCCACGCATTTATCCAAACCGATATCCAATAATTGGAAATAATCACGATACAGATCGTGCGATTCCAACAGATGTATTTCATCGGACAAGCCCGCCTGCCCGTTGATAACCATTTGCACCCGGTAAACACCCTCTTTAAGAGTAAAACCGGTGAAGTCTTCAGCAGAGAAATCGGTCGAAAACCGGAAAACAGGTTCCACCTCCGGAATGGTAACCTTTCCCCCCTTTTGCGCCACGAGCACAGGTTGCTCCCCGTTCATATACACGAGAGCGGCAACAATCTCCGCGTCCCATGCCTTTTCATCAAATTGTTTATTTATTATTTCCGTATCCACGTACAACCTCTCCACCTCGTTCAACCGGAAAACCGTGCGATAACGCTTGTTCCCAGCGAAATCAATGCTCCCGCTACAACTCGTGCGAATACTTTTGAATTTAAAATTTATATCTGTAGCAGCTTGATCTTTCGACACTTTTGTGCTTTTTGCTTTCCCTGCCATAATCGTTTATTTACATTTTTATTACTCTGTCATCCCCTCCGCTTCTCTTCGCTTCCAAAATTAGCTTTATTTTTGACAAAAGACTATTTTTGCATCGTTTTATTTAAAATCAAAAAGTATGCTAAAACATATCGTCATGTGGAAACTCAAGGAGTTTGCCGAAGGAAAAACAAAAGCGGAAAACGCAATCATCATGAAAGAAAGTCTGGAAAGACTCGTAGGCATCGTTCCGGAAATCAAATCGCTGCAAGTCGGTATCAACGAAAAAAATTCCGATATGGCATACGATGCCGTTCTTATCTCGACCTTTGAAGATGCTGATGCACTTGCCCGCTACAAAGTCCACCCGGAACACGTGAAAGTAAGCGATTATTGTAAAAAGATCCGTGAAAGCCGGGTTTTCGTGGATTTTACCGATTAAATTACACTCTGCCTCAAGAACCTGCTCAGACGTTCCTGATAGGAACGTCTATACATCCGCTTGATTTTATCGTCCAAAAACGAACGGCCTATCAACTTATCAATCAGTGGATTGTTATCCGAGAACATCTTGATAATTGCATCCCGTTTTTTAGGTAATACACCTGTCCGGTTGGCAAATGTGATAAAATCTTCTTTGCACGGGAGACCGCTATTGTGGTAAACCTCAGAATGTTCACTTTCCGGCATCAGACCACCTTGCAGTGCAAAATCCTCGTCCCGCACGTGAATGGATGTATTCATCAAGTCATAAGCGGGAGATAATAGGTAGTCACCGTTAGCAGATTGTTGCAATGAAAAGTTTTTCAAATGAGCATCGCCATTGGCAAACAGATAGTTAAATATAAGGATCGTAAATAACTTGCTCATTTCCACCTGCCACGCCGACACGTTGGCTTTCAATAGTGTAGCTACATCCTCGTAGCTTCCCGTGTATTTGTAATCCTTGCCATGAGTGAAAGTTGTTTTTTGTGCCAATGATGAAAAATCTTCCTGCTTGATTTTATTACCATTAATATCAAAGTCAAAACGCTTGGTAATATATGCCGCATCCCCGTTTGCAAAAAAGAGTAGTCCGTTTTCGGCAACATTTATCTTGTAGACTTGCTTGGCTATTTGCATGGTCAAGTGTTCATTGGCAGGAATAAAGTTACGAAAACGCAAATACTTGTAGTTCGGCATAGGCTTAATTATATATCGCCCCTGCTGTCCGGTCGGGGTAAGTATAATTTTCCCATTCTCCACAATAGCCGAAAGTTTCTCTTGCACTCCCGATACGGATATTTGATTAATGCTTTCGGTAACCTCCAAGCAATCCGCATCATAATCGAAATCCAATACAGGTGAAACCTTTTTCCCGTTAAATAGATTTTTTCGACAAACAGGGCTATACGTGTCGAACCCCGGAATCAAATTGCCGGGACAAACTTCAATCTTTATCATATCTTGTTTACCGTTATGGCCCCTATCGTGTCAGTGTGAGCCGTTGCTAATAATAACCCGAAAGCATCGTTCTCGTCAATTTTCAGAGTCTGACATTGGATGGCTTTATTTGTCCCCTCCGAAAGCATATTATAAAAGAACGGAAAAAGTTCTTTCGACAAAAATTCACGTTGGCTTTTCGGAAATGACAGACTGATTGCTGTTTGCTCCTTGTCGAGCAAGAACGCATCATCATAACGAAAAATATATACTCCATGCTCTGTTTCTGTCAACGTTCCGGCCAACACGCCATTAGCGTAAACTTCCGCTTGTCTCATTTAATTACCTCCTTCACTTTCAGTAATAATTCCAACCCCAGTGTATCCGCGATTTTAGTCAGCGTACGAACAGAAGGATTGCCTTTGCCTGTCTCTATACTTTTGATTATCCGCAGGCTTACTCCGGAATAATCTGCCAAATCTTGCTGAGTCAATCCCAACAAAGCCCGACGTTCTTTTATAATTGAATAAAAAATCATAGGTGCATTATTTTGCCTTTTACCAACAAAAATAATATTTTTATTTGACAAAACAAACGAATAGTGCATTATATTTCACCCGAACACGCTCCTGCACCCCGAAACAGAATAAAAAAAAGAGAGATTCAAACTAATTTCGAATCTCTCTTTTCGGGGGAGCGAAAAACGGGGCTCGAACCCGCGACCCCGACCTTGGCAAGGTCGTGCTCTACCAACTGAGCTACTTTCGCGTGAAAGTGAGCGAAAAACGGGACTCGAACCCGCGACCCTAACCTTGGCAAGGTTATGCTCTACCAACTGAGCTATTTTCGCATTCAAACTAATTTCAGAACTCTCGTGAGGTGTTCCTCGATTGCGATGCAAAAGTAATACCTTTTTTCTAAAAGCAAAAAAAATGACCGATTTTTTTTAGAGAAATCGGTCAAAACTCCACGTACTAATTATCTACTTAACCTGAATCGTTCTGCTTATTTTACTCTTCTCCTCGTTCTTCGGCATTGTAATTTCCAGAATACCATCCTTGTACGAAGCTTCAGCCTTCCCCACGTTATACTTGTCTTCGGGCAGCTCTACCGTACGATGAAAAGAAACGGAAGAAAATTCTTTTCTCAGAAATTTTTGATCTTTATCCTTCTCCTCTTTCTCCTCCCTCTTCTCGCACGAAATCGTCAAATAACCGTCCTTGTACTCCAACTTAATGTCATCCTTGTTCATTCCCGGAACTTGAAGATCCAATGTCAAAGTTTTCTCGTTCTCCTTCACGTTAAGAGCCGGTAACCTCCTCTGCTCTGTCGTCTCCCCGTAAGGCCATATAAAATCATCCAGTAAAGATGAATAGAAAGGCCTTAAATCATTGTTTCTTTTTACGATACTCATAAATAATTCTCCTGTTATTTAGTTTAGAAATTATATGCCATTATACGTCTTCCCCGAGCATCCGGTTTCAAAAAGAATACGTAATAATCCGTCCGGTGACTTGTTTTCTGCCGTATATTTCGTAATTTCGACTCGTCAAAAAAATTATGAACCGTAAAATTGAATATTGATATCATTTTCAATCTTCAGTTTTCATTTTTTCAATTAAATTATGGCAATTATTAGAGAACTAAACGGACACACCCCGAAATTCGGGAAAAATTGTTTCTTGGCAGAAAATGCCGCCATTATCGGTGAAGTAGAAATGGGCGACGATTGCAGTGTATGGTACGGTGCTGTTTTAAGAGGCGATGTACACTATATAAAAATAGGAAATAACGTCAATATTCAGGATAACGCGACAATACACGCTACATACCAGAAATCCCCGACCAATATAGGGAATAACGTATCTATCGCCCATAACGCGGTTGTACACGGGTGCACGATCCACGATAACGTACTTATCGGAATGGGCGCCATCGTGCTGGACAACGCTATTATCGAAAGCAACTCAATCGTGGCAGCCGGAAGCGTGGTTACCAAAGGAACTGTAGTTGAATCCGGATGGGTATACGCGGGTGCTCCTGCCAAAAAACTCAAACAAATGGGACCGGAATTATTACATAATGAAGTGGAGCGCATTGTCAACTCCTACGCTATGTATGCCAGCTGGTACAAATAATAATTGAAAATGGAGAATTGAAAATGAAAGATTCTCCATTCTAAATTTTAAATTCTAAATTTCAAAAAATGAGCGTTATTGTTTCTCCCTCGTTATTATCTGCAGATTTTCTGCATCTTTCCAAAGATATTGAAATGGTAAATCAAAGTGAAGCCGATTGGTTTCATCTGGATATCATGGACGGCGTTTTCGTACCGAACATCTCGTACGGTCTTCCGGTAGTGGCTCAAATCAAGAAAGCAGCCCAAAAACCTCTGGATGTACATTTGATGATCGTGCAACCCGAAAGATACGTGGAAGCATTCCAGAAAGCCGGAGCCGATATTTTAACCGTGCATTATGAAGCCTGTACCCACCTCCACCGGACAATTCAACAGATAAAAGCACAGGGAATGAAAGCAGGAGTTTCCCTCAATCCCCACACTCCCGTTATGCTTCTGGAGGATGTCATCCGGGATATCGACGTGGTATTACTCATGAGCGTAAACCCCGGTTTCGGTGGACAGAGTTTTATCGAGGAAACCATCAATAAAGTCATTAAATTAAAGAAATTAATCCGGGAAACAGGTGCGAAAACTTTAATCGAAATTGATGGCGGTGTAAACTTCGAAACCGGACAACGTCTGGTAGATGCAGGCGCGGATGCTTTGGTAGCGGGAAGTTTCGTTTTTAACTCCCCCGATCCGATGGCAAATATCAAAGGACTGAAAGAATTAACGATTTCTTGATTGCAGATTTTAGATTACAAAATGCATCATAAATCGTAAATCATAAATCTAAAATTACAACGTGGAAGCAATCATAAAACTTGAAAACGCGGTCATCCGCCAACAACAAAATACCATATTGAAAGAAGTCTCGTTAGAGATTGCCGAAGGGGAATTCGTGTATCTGGTAGGTAGAGTAGGTAGTGGAAAAACGTCCTTACTAAAAACACTGTATGCCGAACTCCCCTTGAAATACGGTAATGGTGAAATAGCGGGCTACAAATTGAATAAATTAAAAAAGTCACAGGTTGCTTATTTGCGCCGCAAATGCGGTATCGTGTTTCAGGACTTCAAGTTACTGACCGACAGGAATGTTTACGCCAATTTGGAGTTTGTTCTAAAAGCCACGGGATGGAAAGACAGGAAAGCGATTCGCGAAAGAATTAATGAAGTGTTGGAAAAAGTCGGTTTGCCCGACAAACGGGATAAATTCCCTCACCAATTGTCCGGCGGGGAACAACAACGCGTAGTTCTTGCCCGGGCATTACTTAACGCCCCTCCCATCATTCTAGCCGACGAGCCGACAGGTAATATTGATCCGGAAACAGCCTACCAATTGGTAGAACTCTTGAAAGACATCTGTGATAGCGGAAAAACGGTAATCATCGCCACGCATCAATACGATTTAATCCATCACTTCCCCGGACGAGTCTTCCGGTGTGAAAACGGAACATTGCACGAAGATTTTTCTTTTGCCCTTCCCCCTGTCATAATACCGGAAACAGAAACAGAAATCCTTACCGAAATCGAAGAAACGGAAACTGAAATGGAGATAAAAGTAGAAGTAAGTATTGATGCCGAGGTTATAAACGAACCGGAAAAGACCCCCGAAAAGGACAAGAAAAAAGATGATGACAACGATTCGGATATCGTTGGGTTTGAATTAATTTAATCTGTTAAATATGAATTTTATTAAACTTATTCTGATTTGGACAAGTTTGCTGTTATTTTCAAACTTGTCCGCACAGGAACATCCTCTATGGATGCGTTACCCGTCCATAGCACCCGACGGAAAGACAATCGCTTTCTGCTACAAAGGAGATATTTTCCTTGTAGACGCTGCCGGAGGTAAAGCAACACAGTTGACAACCCATCCCGGCTATGACTATCATCCGATATGGTCGCCGGATAGCAAAACTATCGCGTTCACATCCGGACGTGACGGGGGGATGGATCTTTACACGGTACCGGTAAATGGCGGAACTCCTACCCGTCTGACGACGTTTTCCGGCAGTGCTACCCCGGAATGTTTCACGAATGACGGGAAAAATATTCTTTTCCGCGGCTCCCTTTTACCGGATCAAAAATACGGGCAATTCCCATCGGGAGGACAAGTATATTCAGTACCCGTGACCGGAGGTCGTCCGAAACAGGTATTGACTTTTGAAGCCTACGATATCTGTTTCTCGAAAGATGGTAATAAAATGTACTACCATGACTTGAAAGGATACGAGGACGAATGGAGAAAGCACCATACTTCTTCCGTGTGCCGCGACATTTGGGAGTATGATTTGAAAAACGGAGAATTTAAAAACCTGACAAACAAACAGGTAGAAGACCGTAATCCCGTGTTGGCGGCAAACGATAACACGCTGTATTTCCTAAGTGAACGTTACGGTAGTTTCAACGTGTGCAAAATGTCTTTAGACAACCCGCAAACGATTGAACAAGTAACGAAATTCACCAAACACCCGGTTCGTTTCCTTACCCGCTCGAATGAAGATGTATTGTGTTTCTTCTTTGACGGGGAAATCTATACCATGGCTCCCGGCAAACAACCCAAAAAAGTGAACATCAATATCGTGATGGACGACCCCGTCCCGGCTGTCAGTAAAATGAGTTGGTCCAACGGAGCGAGAGAAGTTGCCGTATCCCCGAACGGGAAAGAATTTGCCGTTGTCATCCGCGGTGATATTTTTGTTGCCAACGCTGAATTCGGTACCACCAAACGCATCACGAACACTGCCGCCCAAGAGCGCAACGTGAATTTCTCGCCGGACGGACGTTCCCTCGTGTACGCGTCCGAACGTGACGGACAATGGAATCTCTACATTTCCCGTATCAAAAACGCTGATGACCAATCTTTTGTTTACGCTCGTGAAATTGAAGAAGAACAACTCACGAAAGGCGGACAGGCTTGTTTTCAGCCTCAATTCTCCCCGGACGGGAAAGAAGTTGCCTATCTCGAAAACAGAACCGAAATCAAGGTACTTGATTTAAAAAGTAAAAAATCGAGAACCGTTTTACCGGCTAAATACAATTATTCTTACGCCGACGGGGATCAATCCTTTGAATGGTCACCGGACGGGCGCTGGATTCTGGCACAATTCTTCGAGGAAGGCGGTTGGCAACACCCGGACATCGCCCTCGTGAAAGCGGATGGCAAAGGAGAAATACACAATCTGACGAATAGTGGTTACACCGATGCCAACCCCCGTTGGGTGATGGGTGGCAAAGCTATTATCTGGTACACGGACCGCCAAGGTTTACGCAGCCACGGCAGCTGGGGAGCACAAGGTGATATCTACGGGCTTTTCTTGGATACCGATGCTTATGACCATTTCATCATGAGCAAGGAAGAACGGGCATTGGCTCAAGAACTGAAAGCCCAACAAGCTAAAAAAGAAAAGGCCGATACCTTGAAGAAAAACGATAAACAAGGCAAAGACACGAAGAAAAGCAAAGAATCCCCCGCCCTTCCTGAACTGAATTTCAACTTGCAAAACTTGGAAGACCGGATGATTCGTATGACAATTCACTCCTCCAACTTAGGGGATGCCATATTATCCAATGACGGAAACAAGCTGTACTATCTGGCTGCATTTGAAGGTGGTCACGATTTATGGGTGCACGATTTCGAGAATAACACTACCCGCATCTTATCAAAAACGGGACGCCGCGGAGCGTTAGAACTGTCGAAAGACGGGCGTACCCTTTATTTATTATCCGGCGGACAAATTTTCACGGTAAATCAAAGCAACGGGCAACTAAAACAATTGAATTACAAGGCTGATTTCGAGTGGAAACCGACAGAAGAACGTGCAAGTCTGTATAATCACGTGTGGCAGCAAGTGACAGATAAATTCTATGATAAAGACTTCAAAGGAGTTGATTGGCCATTTTATAAAAAAGCCTACGAACGTTTTCTGCCGCATATCAACAATGATTATGATTTTGCCGAACTTTTGGGTGAGATGCTGGGAGAATTGAACGCCTCGCACACGGGTGCCCGGTATTACGCCCGCTCAAATCGTGCGGCTACGGCTAACTTCGGTGTATTCTTCGACCAGCAGTTCAACGGTGACGGTTTAAAAATCAGCGAAATTATTGAACGGGGACCGCTGGATTTATCCGGGGACAAGATTACGGCAGGCATGATCATCCGGAAGATTGACAATCAGGATATCAAGAAGGGTGAAGATTACTTCGCTTTACTGGAAGGCAAAGCAGGAAAACGCACGATGCTAACTATCTACGACCCGATAAAGAAAAAAGAGTGGGAAGAATACGTGAAACCTATTTCCGCCGGCATGTTGAATCAATTATTGTATCAACGGTGGGTGAAACAACGCCAACACATGGTGGACAGCCTGTCAAACGGGCAAATCGGTTACATTCACGTTGCCTCTATGGATAGTCGCAGTTTCCGGAAAACATATTCTGAATTATTAGGTCGCTACCGGAACCGGAAAGCGGTTATCATCGACACCCGGTATAACGGGGGCGGCTGGTTGCACGAGGATTTGCTGCATCTGTTAAGTGGTAAACAATACGCGGAATTTGTTCCCCGCGGACAATTTATCGGTATCGATCCGTTCGCGCAATGGACAAAACCTTCAGCCGTGCTGATTAGCGAAAGCAATTACAGTAACGCGCATGGATTCCCATGGGCTTACAAAGAACTGGGATTGGGTAAACTGATCGGTATGCCTGTCCCGGGAACAATGACTGCCGTGTGGTGGGAAACCATGATCAATAATGTCACATTCGGTATTCCACAGGTGGGCATGAAAGATAATCAAGGTCGCATTCTCGAAAACATGCAACTGGAACCGGACATTAAAGTGTCTAATGATCCTGCAAGTGCAATGCAAGGACGTGATTTACAAGTTGAAGCTGCCGTGAAAGATTTGTTGAAGCAAATTAAATGACATGCTTATAAATAAAAAGAGTGGCGGGGAATCTTCTCCGCCACTCTTTTTATAGGGGTATTACTACTTTTTAGAAATCAACAACCAAGCATCCGCGAATTCCGGGTACTGCTCACGAATCCGCAACAATTCAGCCCGAGCGGGAGCCTCCTCGTCAAATCCGGCAATACTCACCCGACTCATTCCGGCTTCATTCCGCATAATGATACTGGTATATCCCATTCCGTTCAGTTTATTCCGCAAATTGATAGCGTTATTTTGATCTCCAAAACTTCCCACTATCACGTTATAACGTTTCAAAACATCCCCGTGCGTCATGGTTACCTTCTCCTCTTTCGAAACAACCGGTTTCGTGTTCTCTTTCTTGGTGGTCGTAGTTTGGGTTGTGGCTTGCACATCCTCTTTCACAACAACATTTTCAGTTTCCTCCTCCTCGAAAGGTGGTGCGTACACACGTTTGTTCGTACCGCAACTGACAGTTATAAATGCCAGTAATATTACAGATACAATAATTTTCATTTTTCCCAATTTTAAATGTTATCCAATTTTTTCTGTCTTTGAAAAAACAAAATTAATGATAATAACAACACTCCGATACATTTTTGAAATATTTTTCTGTTATCCGCCCTCAAACCTTCATGAGTATCGCTAATCAAATAAAGTATAATTTCTTTATACCAAAAAGTTTCAAAAAACCAACGATTAATAACACTACAAATATAAAAGATATCTGGAAACTTTTACTTAAAATTATTTTTTATCTAATATTTTTATTCACAAGCAAGAACGCCTAAATATCTTAATGATTTTGTTATCATAAAAGAATCAAGAAGATAGGTGTTATTAATCGTTGGTTTAAAGATACGGCATTTGTATGAGAGAGGAGTTCAATATCAATACTTTAGATCTAAATAATGATAAAGCATTTCATTATTTATACACCAAATATGCCGCAACATTGCGCTATTTTGCTGCAAAATACATCGAAGATGACACTATTGTTGAAGATGTAATTCAAGATGCCTTTCTTAACCTCTGGGAAAAACGCCAAGAATTCAAAACTGAAAATACCATAAAAGCATACCTGTACAAAATCGTGCGTAGTTTCTCGGTTGACACCATACGCCGCAGAAATATAGCCAACAGGTATGCAGAACGTGTCATCCGTGAAGAAGAAGATTACGATTTCTTTCTAGAGAATATTATAGAATCCGAAGTTTTCCAGATGATTCAAACGGTATTCAATCAACTCTCCCCTGCTTGTCGTGAAGTCTATCAATTAAGCCTTCAAGGAAAATCACACGAGGAAATCTCCCATTTACTCAATATCACCACCAACACGATAAAAAAACACAAAAACAACGCCAACCATTACATGCGAGAACAACTGAAGCACATATTATCTATATTATTATACATTTGAATTTCATGAATAAGCCAATCAAAAAGTCTTTATTACTTCTTCACCCACTTCACCGCATCCGCGAAAATCAATTGCCCCAGAAAAGCTCCTCTGTCTTGTAATGCAATTTTTACTTCTCCTTTTTGCAAAAAATATACCCCTATCGCCACCCAATCACTCCGCGGCATAGCAACATGCAGAGAGAAATCCTCTTTCCTTCCCTGATTATCTTCCAAGGTAAACTTCTTTTCTCCATACCGAGTAGAACTCATTAAAATATCCGCTTTATAATCCTGTTGTTCAAGAGTATAATAATACAATACTTCATTCGCTTGATATTGCAATCTGAAATCCAAATCGATTTGATAAACAAACACTTCATATTCTCCCTCCTCTGTTATAGTTGCCGTCCATTCCGCTCTCCCTTTTCCATTTTTTGTTTTCTTTCCCGTAAAACTCCGTATGGGGAATCCGTAAGCATCAATATATACAGAACTAATCCACCCGGGTACGTTATCGGTAAGAAAATCCACGCTTCCTCCTGCTTTTTGTTTATTACGATGTAATAATCTATTTAAAAATGTTTCCCTTGATTCGGATTCCGTGATTTGAAATCCCGCATCCTCGTTGTCCACAATAATCTCGCCTACCGGTTGTTTAAAACACGTGGTATCCAAAGGTTCCCGTCCTGCCTTTATCGACTTTCTCCTCGGTTCTTCCACAAAATTACACACGTAATCTCCCGGAATATTCCCGGCTAGATTCGTTTGCAAAATCATCCCCATGGCTCTTCGAGGCAATAAAAAATTAATTCGGGAACATTCCCCGGCATAAACGACAAAATTCCCCGCCTCAACCAAATCCCTCGTGCCATCCCCCTTATCCGTGTACACGGAAATAATTCCGTCCGCAACCGAAGGATTCCACACACTAAAAGAAGCGATTACGTCAGTCCCTTCTTCACTCATATATTGTCCTGCATCTTGAATATACAATGAAGCGACACCTCGTTCCTCGTACAACTCGCGTATGGCAGCCATAAACTCAAAACCTAATTCTCTCTTAAATTCTTCCGCCAAACATTCCAGGGAAACCCGGGAAAAAGAATTCCTTTGCCAAAAATCACGCATAAATGCCGCCAGCCTGTCCCCCGGTATCTCGGAAGTAATTTGTCTTCTCAAATAAGCACCTTTTAACCGGAAAATAGCATCAAGATAAGGTATCGCTTCCGGAGCTTCCAAAGCCTCCCGCAAGCTTCGGGAAGCCAAACAACGGATAGCTTTATGCTCGTTCGTTTCCCCCACCCGATACAGATTCCACTGCATGTCTACTCGCGTATCCGTTTGTATCTCGTTTACAATACGGTCAACAGCGGGAAAGACACTCGAATGTACATAACCGCTGAAATCCGAGAACATCGGAATGAGCGATGCCGGATTTTCAATCAATATCGAAACAATTTGTTTCCCAGCCACGAAATCCCATAAATCCATTCCTTCCAAAATACTAATCTCCTCACCCATATTAGCAGTACAAAAATTACGTATCATCTCCCCCTCGATATCCGTTCTTGACACTTCGGATGCCGCACCCACCCTCTCATCTGCTATCTCCTTCAATGGAAAATGATAAGATTGGTCACAATTATTTTCCGGCTTAAAGACCAGTTCCGGCTGTACCCGCTCACTTCTTTTTCTATTTTTCCCGCGATACGCACAAAAACCGACAGGAGTTTCCACCAAAGCCAATTTCCGGAAAGGATATTCCTTTCCGGCTAAACTTTCAAAATATTCCTTAGCTTCCCGTATACCTTTCTCAAGTCCTTCCCGAGTAGCTTCAACAGAAGTAAATAAAGTTCCGTCCTCCTTGAAGTAGTACAATTCAAAACAAACGCTGTCTACAATAATTTCCCGTTTATTGTACTCTCCTATACACAATGTAATTCCCGGTAAAGCATGATTATTCTTAAAGCAGGTAGTGTTACCCTTTCGAACCGCTTCTCCTTGAGAAATAACGGTATAAGACGAATCATGCGTAACCGTGAGCACGTAGTCTGTAAAATATTTTCCAACGAATTGTTGAGCAACAGGAGATGATGGAAATTCTTGTGTCGGATACCATAAACACTCCGGAGTCAATAATGTATAGTAGTCTTCCAGTAGAGCCGTGTGTTTCCCGTAACGCAAAATATTAGCACTCCATCGCGTATTGTAATATTCTTTGTCAGGGATATCCAAATAACAAACACTTTCGTCTATTTTGCCTGAATAATGGACTACAAAATCACGTTTCTCTCCCGGCATCAAGGGATATAATACACTCAACACGAAATCTTTTCTGTCAAAATTTACAATCATACCCTCCGTTTCGATTCGACAAACTCTTAACGCTGGATTCAAAAAAAGGAAGAACTCGTTCACTTCTCCCGAATGCGGGTTGCGAATTGTCAACGTGTCATTTACAATCATCTGTTTTTTATGCTGGCGATACACAATATGTTGCCGCAATATTTCCATCCGACTTCTCCCGGCATATTCCGCGTGCAATTTCACGTATTCTTGTCGTTTTTGCCTGTTTTTCTCAAAATAAAGATAATAACATCCTCCCATCCATATTCCCGCAAATACCATCACGTATCCCGCAAACCGTACCCTGTATATACTCTTGGACTCATTGGGAAGGCGTTTCGTCCTAAGCATCGCAAAAAACATAAAAGCAACCCCGAGTAAAGCAAACGCCAACCGTTGTGCAATATATGGGAAAAGTCCCACGTGTTGTTCCGTCACGTCTGAAAAAACATTAGGTATAGAAATAGCTAAATAATCCAAGCTACCATACAAACAACCCGATAAAACAAAAGCATTCAAAAACACATACCCGACTAGTAATGTAAATATTATAAATGAAGTCCTTAGTACACTTGTAATCCATAATGTCACCCCAACTAAAAAAAGTATGGTCGGCATAGTAAGCGTAAACAAATAAAATAAATACGGGAAAAAAGTAAACGGGGCATTCCCCAAAGAAATATGAAATATTAAGGCTATCACACAAACCAATACATCCAAAAGCAAAAAAAGCCCTATAATTGCAAGTAGTTTCCCGATAACGTAATCTGTGTTTTTATAAGGACGAACATAGAGGGATTCGCATGAATCCAAATGACGATTCCTCTGTATAAAATCTCCTGCTATAAAAACGATGAAAATTCCTTGTACAAAATTGAAAAGAAAAGCATTAACAAAGGGTACTGAACAAGATAATGCCTTCAGAAAATGAATGGTAGTATCTCCCTGTATAACCCATTGCAACGCCAAACTTCCGCAGACAGCTAAAAACACGAGAAAAATGAATAACCAATTTCTTCTTAGTATTTTAGCTTCATAACGACTAACTAATATGATTTGATTGATATGCATGATTCTCGTGCTTTTATAGTGAAAAATTTCTTTATTTAGAAAACTTTCTTATAACCAACCATACCCCACTCAACAACACAAGAACACCTCCCCCGATATACCACCACATGCAAGAAGAGTTCCCGCCATCAGACTTTTTCATCACCACGTCAGGGGACGAATTTACAATCCGATTTCTAAATTCAACTTCCGTTGATGCCGTTTCATATCCTTCTTTAGAAAAGACCAAAAAATATCTTCCGTGCTCCTCGACCCAGATTCTCTGAATCGAACCGTGTCCCGTAGTTTCTGCTTCTCCTTCAAATAAAAAATTATGCAAACTATCATAAACGGCGACATGCGGTTGCTCTATACAATTATTTTCTTCATCCATTACTCGGATCATAATTGTATATTTTGCTGTCTTCTGAGCCATCACCAAGGACCAACAGCATACAGATAAAACTAAAAATATCAACTTCATAGTATTATATAATATTCCATTAATTTACTTGCATGCTATAATCACCCTTGCCCCGGCCATTTATAAGGTGAATATATTGTCAAATAGAATACTTTCGTATTATAATCAACTATAAAACTTGTTGTAGGTTTAGGATCCAAAAAATGGGTAGGATTCTGAACAAACACATCACAATGATTAGCCGGAGATACCGTAAAATAAACTTCACCACTTTTATCAGTTGCACCAACATGCCAGCCTCTCCCAGCCTCATATATTCTCACTCTTATACCATTGAGACGAACTCCGTCTGTATCCAAAACCGTGATACAAACATTAGGACTTTTTTCTGTTAATGTACCAGATGTCAGAACTAAAAACATCATTATTATAAAATATCTCATAATACTTCTATTTAAATCAATAAACTTTATTTTCTACCAACATTTCAATCTCCTCCAAACTCGGGTTCTTTTCCAGCACCGCCCCATCCGGTGAAATCAAATACAATGTCGGGATAAATTCCACCTTATAATCGTCGCTCGTGTCGCTACCATTAATCTCTTTGTCAACGAGCAACTGCCGCCACAAGGGTTTATCCTCCTCAATGGCTTTCAGCCACTGGTCTTTCTTTTTATCACAAGAAATCCCGACCACTTCCACACCTAACTCTTGTAATCGAGGGTACTCCTTTTTCAACACTTTGGCTTTTGCCCGGCAGGGGGCACACCAAGAAGCCCAAAAGTCCACCAACAGGTATTTTCCCTTGTAGTCCGATAAAGACACAATATTTCCTTTCACGTCCGGCAATTTAAAATCCGGGGCTTGCCCTGTCAATTGTTTACTTTCCAACTCCTTGTATTTGTTCATGATTTCTTCCTTATCCTCGGATTCAGGCACCGTCCCCATCGCCTCGACAACTCGTTTAAACACTTTAAACTCCTGTTCAATCTTCCACATATTCTCCCGCACCAGCATCACGGCGATATTCGTTCCCTCGAACTCCTTAACAGCGTCTACAAGCAAATCGTTTCCTTTCCGCCACAACAACTCGTTCTCTCTCATCACCAATTGCGTATCCTCTTCATTCTTAGCATCCCGATATTTTTGCTGCAAGAGTTGTATCTCCAGCATATTACTATCCAACTTCAATAAATGTTCAGACAGACGGGACTGTCCCGTTCTTGGATTCTTTGAAAATATATATCCATGTTCTCCCCGCTGTTCCCAATAATATTCCCCGTTTTCGGGATAAAAAGGAATAGCTTGTCCCCGCTCTCCTATTTTCAGATACAATACCTGATCCGTTTCCTCGCCTTCGATTTTGAAGCTCCGATCTTCCGTCACTACACGACGGGCTAACGTGTCCGCTCCACGCCCGTCACGGGTGAGAAGCAACACCTCTTTCCCGATACTTGCTTCGGGCAACTTTCCACTCAATGTATAATTCGGGGAAGTACAAGCTACCCCCAACATGCTTAACAAGCCAAAACATATAATTCTCATGGCACAATTATTAGAAATTAAAGGGGATATCACACGTTCCCATGAATATCCCCCACCAACATAGTTACTTACGAATTTATTTTATCAGAAAGATCCCGGAAAATAGTCTAAACTTTTCATGGACATTTTAGGAGAAACATATTGCATTTTCACCACCTTTCCATCCCCTTCAAAAACATATTTCGGTTTCCCGTAGGCTTTTCCACCCAACACCTCGTAAAGATACACTTTATATTTACCAGCTTTATGAGTAGCTATTACCAAATAATCAAAATTATGCTCTTTATCGTCCGTCCACGTCCAATAACGATTACTTACATAAGTGATTTCTTCCCCTGTCGCGAAATCCTGCGGTTGTAGTTCTTCTTCCGTGTTTAACTCCGTGTCATACATGTATAACTTATTGTTATTAACGAAATAGATAACCTTCGCCGTTAATTCATTGGAAGCATACAACGTGGCAGTATTCAACTTGGAAGTCGAAGCTATTTCCGTTACTTTTCTAATCGGATTATAAGGGGCATCATCCAACACCATATTATATAAATAATGTTTCCCGGTAACATCCGCATCTTCAAAGAGAGCGAACCCGGTATTGACATTCCCTACATAATTCCGGACGAAAGCTTTCAATTTATGCTTGATCCCGTTAGGAACATACTTTTCTTCCTCTTGGCTATCTTTTACATTATTCAATAAAGCACTCAAACCGCCATTAAAATCCAAGTAAAGGAATCTGTCTTTCAACTCGTCAAAATAGAAATAATAGAATCCCATAAACACACCGCCATTCTTATTCGGTTTCGAATCCTCTTCATCATTCACCATAGCCGGGAACCCGAATTTTCCTGCACCTAATAATTGCTCGGTAGCTGCCTGTGCCGAGAAATAGGCGCCTTGATCGGATATATACCCGACACCATACATATTCCGCCATACGTAATAAGGTTTTTCTTCCGGGGCCACTCCACTATGAAACATCGTGTTATGCGTGTAAACCGTACTCATGTCCTCCATATTGATTATCCGTACATCATTATCCGTGCAAATCGTCAAGGCTTTGGTTATAACATATTTTCCGGTTGACTCGTCAATAAAGCAATACACCGGATCAATTCCCAAACTAACCGGACTCGCGGGGAGTGCTTCCCCATCCTTTTTCTGTAAGATATCGGTAATTTTACTATTGTCCCACATGTGCAAATCGATGTCCGTCGAATTACCCATATCTTTAAGCAAATAAAAACCTTCCGAGAACTTGGTAATTACTGACAACGACATCACGTGATAGACATCCATCCCATTTCCCTTATTCGTGATCCGAAGAGTCAAGTCATAATAACCCTGATTCACGTTCACCGGAAAATCCAACACGCGTTCATAACCAATCGTATCCAACTCTATTTTTATAATCTGCGAGGTAGTACCAGAACCTTTCGTCAGATTCAATGTCCACAAATACTCGAACTCATCACCGGCACGGTCAGAAGTAACGGTAGGTTCTATGTGCAACACGTCTTGAAAAGCAATCTTGGAATAGCTTTCTTCCAAACTGGTCGTCGTAACTTTACTAATTTCGACGTAATCGTAATTCCCTTTATCGTCGTAGCATGACGAAGCAAATACGACAAGCACCAAAAGGGTTAATATATAGCTGATTTTCTTTTTCATAACCGTATTCGTTTTATTACATTTCATATCGAGAGAATCTAACTAACGTTCCTTCCGTTTCTCCGGGTTCCGGGGCTTCACGCAACGGTCCCAAGCCATCTTCTGCCCGACGGGCATTCTCTTCCGCCAACTTTCTGGTAAAAAAATAGAACCAATAATCAGTCAACCCCATATCTACACTATTAGGTTCACCAACCAGTGAATAAAAGAAATCGTCGTTCATCTTAATTCCCATGTCGGCAGTGGCATCTATCATGAACTGATGTTTCACTTTCCCGTATTTCCCGGCAAAGTAATAAGATGCATAAAAATTCCAATATCGAGGTTGAGTCAATATATCCGCGATGGTAATCACCTTTTCTTGTAATGTTGAATACCCCGGTTCAAAATTCTCATTGCTGCCAATCTTGATTCTCAAAGTCACCTCTTTATCTTTCAAGGAAGGATCACGTTTTAAAACAACCGGAACACGAGCCTCATTCTTCCCGGCAGGAATCACGTAAAGCCCTTCCACGAGTGAATTATCAAACGCTATGTAATGCACATCCGCTTCGGCTTGATTTTCCCCCGTGCTCACTTGTTCCAAAACGAATTTACGCTCTTGATCCGCAATGTAGCCCATCGTCGTCACTTCCAACCACACGGTATCAAACACTTTTGTTTCCGGGTCGTAAACAAAAGTACGGGGAATCAATGTATCCGATTTCGTGTATGCCTCGTACACGAAATTCAGTCGATTCGTGCTTTCCTTGTACACCTCCACTTCGTCCTCGCAAGCGAACAAGACGAAAACAGGCAATAACAACATGGTATATTTCATCAATTTTTTCATAACTCTCTATTTTTGATTAGCATTATATTCCGTGGTAGGAAGAGGCGCAACATAATCCTGTTCTCCGACTTCCCGATCGGTTTTCCACAACATATTCTTTGTTCCCAGACGTTTGTAAGTATAAAACATTTGTCCTTCGGCGAAAAACTCCCGACGATACTCGCGAACAATCTCTGTCATCACCTGTTCCTCTGTCAACGGGTTAGCCGCTACGCCTCTCGCCCTCATGTACTCGGTGTAAAGAGAATTTACATCGGATAAAGAAGTTGCCGACTCTATGGCTATCAAATACATTTCCGACAAGCGAATCAAAGGAATAACTTGCTTTTGAGAAGCCAGCTCCCCGATATCCGTGTTATCGTCAATCGTCGGTTGATTGTACTTCCGGGGAGTCGGTTTAATATTTCCCTGATTATCAGGATCTGTATTCCATACTTGAGCTCTATTATTAATAGAAGTCGATTGACCGGCAAAAATATCTTGCGTGAACTGCTTGTCCGTCAAATATAACTTCAAAGGATTTGAATCCCTAAATAATTCTGTAACATTCTTTTCCAACTCATAATTACTCAAAGCAAGAATACATTCGGAAGGCAACGCGTAATTTTTCTTATTCATGTCCGCGGTACCCGCTAACGTCAACACCTTATTGCCCTTCTTATCCACTGCATTAATCACCTCCATGGCAGCCGCGTAAGCTTTCGCCTTATCCCCCGTGTACATGTATAATCTCGCCTTCATCGCTTTCATGGCATAATAATTAAAACGGAAACGCCTGTACCCTAAAAAGTCATCATCTAAAGTCACGTCATACTCTTTCGTGTTGGAAAAATTATCCAACTCCTCGTAAGTATATTCAAACAACGGGTCCCTATCCTTGCACAAAGCTTCAGCCGCATCTATATCCTGAACGATAAGATTCACGAAATCCGAGAACGTGTAATAAGGAATCGCATCCGTCGAAACTGTTTTAGCGTAAGGCAAAGAAACCTGTTTCGTCGCGTTTTGAGGAATTTGCCCGAACAAGCGCAAAATCTCCATGTGGCAAAAAGCCCGTATAGCCAACGCTTCCCCTTCCACCAAAGCACGTACATCCTCGTTCACGATAACCTCTTTCTTCTCCGGTATATTCTTCAATATAATATTTGCCTGTACTATAATATTATACAATTCCCCATAAACAGCCGAGAAAAAATCTTTCGGGTAGTCTTCCTCGTAATTGAAATCCTTGAGTTTTCTTTCATTACTGTAATTACTTTCACTCCATGTCCAATGCTGAGCCATAAACTCAATATCAGTAACCGTCAATCGTTTCCCGTACAAGTTCTCAGAATTCATCTTAATGTAACAAGCCGTTAGGGCATTCTTAAAACCGTTAGGGGAATCAAACATCTCTTCCTCATCCCTCTCCGTTTCCGGTTTCACGTCCAGCCAATCATTGCACGAAGACAACGACCAAGCCAGAAAGAGCGTTACGTATATCAATATATTTCTCATGATAATAAAACTTTAAATTAGAACATTAATGAAAGAGTCAGCGCCACCCGTCTCGCGAACGGATAAGAAGTACCCCGTTCCCGCTTGATGGAAGATATATAAAATATATCCGACATATTGGCACCGATATTTATAGTCTCAATACTCCACTTTTTTAGCAAATAATCCGAATGCCAACGATACTGCACGCTCGCGCTCTGGAATTGGAACACTTTATCGTCCATCACGAATCTGGATGACGATCTGGTCTTGGATGAGCCGTATCCTTTAAACTCCTTGATATCACCGGCTTTTTGCCATCTGTTCTTGTAAACCCTCTTGTCCACGTTATTTTTATTTATAGTGGCATCGGTTACTTCCACCTTGCTCAACAAAGTTTCATTATACTGTTGCCCTCCCCATTGAAAAGCAAAAGAAAGGTTTACAGACAAATCTTTCCAAGAAAATAAAGAACTCAGATTCCCGCGATACTTCGGCTCACTAACCCCGAAATAACGTTTATCGGAAGGATTCCATTTCTCCGTGATGTTTCCGTTTTTATCCAGAAATATCTCAGCTCCCGTGCTCGGGTCTATCCCCAAAGAAGGTACAGCCCAAATCGAATTTTTGGAATACCCCTCGTACAACAACTGATTCACATCCACATCCTGTGCCTTGTAAAGTTCCGTTTGCCGTTTTATCGCGGCGGACAGTTTCGTGATTTCATCTTTATTATACGCTAATTTTGTTGTCACAGACCACATAATCTCCTGTTGGGTATTCCTCATCAAATAACCGCTCAACATCACCTCGTAACCGACATTCTTCACCTCGCCCACGTTATCCACGAAAGAACTGAACCCGTTCGCCAGAGGCAAATCCATCTGTGAAAGCAAATTTGACGTCTTCTTGTTATAAATGTCAAACGAAGCGGAAACCCTGTTATCGAAAAGCCCCACTTCAACACCTCCATTGATTTGCTTCGTTACCTGCCATTTCAATTTTTCATTACCAAGTCCCATCAATTCCGCACCATTCCAAATAATATACCTTTTCCCGGTATAATAATTAAACGTGGACAACGCCTGATAAGACGAGAATTGTTGAGATCCGGTTTCCCCGTACGAGCCGCGCACCCTAAGGGTATTCACCACCCGATGATCCCGAAGGAATGATTCGTTATGCACGTTCCACCCGATTCCGGCACTCCAGAAAGGGGCAAACTTATTTTTAGTACCAAACAAAGAAGAACCGTCCACACGATAAGAGAAATCGGCAAAATAACGATTGTCATAAATATAATTCACGTTCCCGGTAAAACCGATACGTCGGGAAAGTTCTTCCGTTCCCTTCGGCACCCCATTCTTTTCATATTGCAACGCGTTAGACAAAAAATCAAGTTTTTCATCCGAGAACCCTTCCACGGTAAACTCGTAGAAATGATTTTTCCGTTGTGAAATGGAATAGTCAAATCCCGCATACACTTGATGCTTTTCCGCAAAAACTTTAGAATAACTAAGCGTCGCGTTTCCATCTATATTCATATCCTCCCCCGTCCCGTAAACATACTTACCTTTCCGGAAATAGCTGTCACTACCGTTATACGTGTCAAATTCAGTATGGTCAGCCGGAAGATAATAGTCCGAAGTATTCGTTTGCTTTTGCAGTCCCAGTTGAGCCCTTAACTTTAACGCGTTGGCAATATTCCATTCGATCGAGAAATTATTCGTGATAGTGGTATACTTCTTCTCGTTAATGGTATTCAAGTTCGCGTCATACAGCGGATTAGGTATATTAAGCCCTTTCTCTTTATACGTTTTAATGTATTGCCCGTTCTCATCTTTCGTCCTGTAATAAGGATTCATGTTCACGTAATCGGAAAACGTTCCGTACTTACTCTCCACCCCTTTATTGATATCAATAATGGTCTGATTCTTGAAAATAACATTTTTCAAGGTATAAGAAAGCGTCACGCTACCGCTGAAAGTATTTCTTTCGGAAGCCTTCATCGCTCCTTGAATCGTGTTATAGGATAAATTAGCCCCCCAGCGGAAAGCATCACCACCTCCTTCAAGCCGTAAATTATATTTTTGACCGATTCCGGTTCTCACGGGTTCGCTCAACCAATAAGTATCCACGCCGCGTAACACATCCGAGTATAGCGTGTTGTACAACTCTTTCAGCTTCCTGTCATTCGTGACATCCTCCTCGTCGTCATATAATCCCACGATTCGTTCCAGCTCCAGTTTATCCCGGGCATTCAGCATATCATAAGAAGACAAATCCGGTATCTCGATATTGATCCCCCCTTGGGCATAAATTCTTAATTTTCCCCCTTGAGGAGCCTTTGTCGTTACCACGATGACACCGTTCGCCCCTCTGGAACCGTAAATCGCCGTGGCTGAGGCATCCTTCAGAATATTAATACTTTCTATTTCCTCGTCGTTGAAGTCCATTAACTTCTGCAACGATATCTCGAAGCCATCCATTATAACTAACGGGGCGTTCAACTGTTTGGATGCTTGTTGGTTCAATTCCTCCACGCTCATCGGTAAAGACGAATTTCCCCGGATATTGATTTCAGGTACCACGTTCGGGTTACTTCCCAGCGCGTTATCCATCACCACGTTAATCGACGGATCTATATTCCTTAACGTAGCGAGAAGATTCTGTCCTTTGTACATCTTCAATTCCTTGGCAGACACGGAAGTCACGGCACCCGTGTAACTTTCCTTCGCTTTCGTGAAGATTCCCGTAACCACCACGTCATCCAAAGTTTCGGAATCCTCTTCCATTTTCACGTCAATCTTCGTCTTGTCGGCGACAGCAATCTCCCGTGTCTTCATACCCACGAACGAGAATGACAACACTTGCTCTCCCTCCGCCGGAACATTCAATTTATAATTTCCGTCCGCGTCTGTTGCCGTTCCCAAAGCCGTTCCCTTAATCATGATCGTCACGCCGGGCAAAACCTCTCCTCTCTCATCCGTAACCTTTCCCGTGACGGTCTTCATTTTTTGATTCTCTTCCTTGGGACTCTCTTTCCTGATAATGATCGTTTTCCCGTTAATCTCGTAAGTCAACCCCGTGCCTCTCAAACAATCGGTCAACACGGCATCAATAGCGGCATCTTTATAAGATACATCACGCCTTTTAAAAGCTTCCAAATTCACGTCCCGGTACACGAAATCATAGTCTGAAAGTTTCCTAATTTCATTAATAATCTCTTTAAGTGTTGCGTTTTTCAGACTGAAAGTCAGACTCTTGTCCTGCGAATACGCGTTCAGACTAATTTGAGTGGTAAACACCAAGAAAAGGAGGAATAAAAACCGCCTCTTCCCTACGACATTAAAAATTTTCTTCATAACTTTGTATTTAGAATTCAACAATTCCTCACGCTCTGTCAGCAGCAGAGTGTGAACGTAAAAAGTAGCGTTAGCAGCGCTGCTTTTTTATTTTACAATAACCGTTTTTCCTTTTATTTCAAACTTTATATCCCCTGTTTTTTCTATCAACTCCAAAACCCGGGTAAACACCTCGTGTTTTTTCATGTTCACCGAGAATTGGTACGAACGTGCTTCCTCCCGACTATAAAAGACATCAAACGCGTACCATCTCCCCAAATCATTCAGAATCTTCTCTAGCGGGCAATTATCATACATCAATCGTCCGTCTTTCCACGCCAGATACAGATCAATATCTACATCCTCCACCGATAGCACGGACTTCGACTTATCAAACCGAGCTTGTTCATTCGGGACTAGATTCACCTTATATCCCCCGGCACTCACGAGTACCTTGCCACTTTCCAGCGTGGTCTGTATCTCTTTTTCATCCTCGTATGCCCTTACCCCGAAAGTCGTTCCCAGCACGAGTATCTCCATTTGTTGAGCCTCCACGACAAATGGCTTCTTCTCATCTCTCTTTACTTGGAAATAAGCCTCTCCCGCCAACAATACCTTACGTTTATCTCCCTTGAAATTTACCGGGTAAGTCAACCGGGAATCCGCATTCAGGTACACGACCGTGCTATCCGACAACGTAAGTACATACTCTCCCCCTCTCGGAATCACCAAAGTATGATAAATCTCCGCGGTATCCCGTTCTGAAACATTCCCGTAAGTCAACGATTCATCGCTCACCGACAAGGATTCATTGGTCTTGACCAATTCATGACGTGAATTTTCGTTTTCCAAATCTACCTTGCTGCCATCCGGCAATATCAGAATAGCCCGGGAACCCGGTTGTGTAAAGTCATTATTCGCCAATGCAATCTCGTTCCCCGAACCGGACTTATCCCCCGCGTAATATAAAGCAAGCCCTCCGACCGACAACAGCAATATAATGGCACATGCCACCCTGTAAAACCACTTCACCCGTTTTACAGGTTCCATCCCACGCCGTTTCTTCATTTCTTCTTGTAAAATCTGCCAATCACGTGCGTTCTCTTCTTCCATCTTCACGAAACGGGATAAACTCTTCTCGATATGTTCCCCGGACAACATACGTTGAAAAAGAGCCTCGTGCCGGAAGGATTCCGCCCTCCATTCGGTCAATTCTTTTTCCTGTATCTCATCCGCTAATCCTTGGATGTGCAGGAATATTAATCGTGCAATATGTTCTTCTCTCTTCAGCATATTATTTTCGCTTTTATAACTAAAGCGATTTCATACGCGTTTGGTGTAATAAAAAAAGTGACTTTTTTTTCAACTTTTTTACGACTAACACGTTTTCAATAATTTACACTCCCGCTTAAAGAATTTGAATACATAAAAAACCTTCGGTTGTTCCGAAGGTTTTAATCTATGTCAAAAAAAAATTTAGCACCTCACAAATCATGAAACGAATTGAATATCAAAGTTGATTTTACCTCCCAACGCTTCCACGATTTGCACGATAGTTGAAATTGTCAAATTTCTTCCTCTCTCAATTTTAGATATTTGAGTCTTATCTTTCCCGACTAATTCAGCTAACTCGCTTTGAGTCATATTCCTTTTTAGTCGCATTTCTTTTATTTTAGCGGCAAGTATATCAGTCCTTAACTCCGCCTCGAACTTCTCCCGCCGCGGAGAACCTTTTGCTCCTATATACTTGTCTAACAATTCGGAGTGTGATACTAATTTTGTCATTTCATTATTGTTTCAAAATATTCTTTTCTCAATCTCTCTGCTTTCTCGATTTCTACCCGTGGCGTTTTCTGTACTTTCTTTATCAACCCATGCGAACAAATCACGACAGCATCCCTAGTTTTATCCCAAAAAGCGAACAATCGATAACTCATACTATTATAAAGAGTCCGAAATTCCCATATCTCACCATCCAACTTTTTGAACAACTCTTGATTTTGAATTTCTTGTGCTTTAGATAAATTATACAAAACCTTATTTCTTGCTTTAGGCTCCAAACTATCAATAAATTCAAGAGCCTCCGGCATATATAATATCTCTTTTATTATCTTCATATTGGAACAAAGTTACAAAATAAGTTGCAATTTAATGCAACACACGCGCAATATTTTTTCAAATAGGATTAAAACATCTTTTATCAATACCTCAAATCATCCCCATAATATAAGTTTTCCTACCTTCACGGGTGGGTTTTGCCAGACTTTTGGGCGACTATTAGGCGACTTCGCCTACTTATAGCCCACACTTAGCCCACTCATCGCCCACGTTTTAACGAAGTATAAGTAAATTTAACCTCCACAATCCCCTTTTCTCCTGTACCTTTAAACAATCAATCGACAGTGAACACGGGAGCATAGGGATGTGTCCGTTGATAATCAAGGGATATTATCGCCCATGTATCCTATTTTGATGATTCACGCGATGAAAATCATAAATCTGGAATCATAAATCTAATATTTAAAATCTATTCCATACTTTTGCACGAACGAGTTCAAAATAACCAAATACGATAAAATGAGAAAATTAATCTTTTTGTTCATGATAGTCTGCTCGTTCCGTTTGCAGGCGCAGACTATCGGGGAATGGCTGGCTCTCCCGCCCGTTCCCGTGGAGATGCCTGCATTCGGGAGCGTGAAGAACGTGGAAGGCAAGACATTCACGTCGTCACAATTATTGACATCATCCGTGTTTAATATCGAGAATTTCACGCCGGAAGCCGACTTGCGGGAATTGCAATTCCACTCGTTGGTATGGCAAGAAGCCGCGGTGAACGAAGGCGTGGTAACTTCCGGGTACACGGGCAATACCCCGGCAATCGTCGTGAGTGCCGTTTATGCCGCCAACACACAATGGATGAGCGGGAAACTGGAATTCAATTTCCACGGGGATGCCGAAGTGTATGTCGACGGGGTGAAGAAAATCACTTACACGGGACACAACGGCACGGAAGCCGCGAAACGGGATTGTTCCCTTGAATGGGTTCCGGGCAAGCACGTCATCATCGTGAAAAGCCTCGCTACCGGCAATAACGATAAACTCTTCTCTGCCAGCTACACCGCCGACGCCGCTTTCTCGGAAGCCCCGGTTCATTTTACCCTTTCCCCGAAAAGAGGTAAAAATATCTTGGACGTGCTGAACGGGAAACGGGTAGAGAGAATTCAAATTTCTCCCAGCGGGAAATATCTCCTGATGTCGGAAAACGATATCATCAACGGTAAAAACAGTCGCATGACGAACGTGTACCGCCTTGCCGACAAGGAAGTCGTGTATTCGTTCTACGGGAATGACGCGTCCTCGCTGACTTGGATTCCCGGACAGGACAAACTCTCGTTCCTGTTGAAAGAAGGAAACGGTAATTCCCTCTATACCTACGATATCGAATCCCGTGAACAAAAACGCCTGTTCAAGGCGGACCGGAATATCAGTTCCTACAATTGGTCGCCCGACCGTAGCTATCTGGTATATTACAAAACCGAAAACTACACGGAAAAAGAGTGGGAATTGCGTAAATTAGACGGTATCGAGGATAGACAGGCATACTACCGTAACCGTTATTTCCTGTGCAAATATGACCTCGGCACGGGTATACACACCCGCGTGACTTGGGGTAACCAAACGACCTCTATGATGGATATCAGCCATGACGGGAATTATATCCTGATTGGCACGAGCAGACCGGACTACAACGAGTATCCCTACCGGAAACAATCCGTGTACATGCTGAATGCCCGCACTTTCGAGGTGGACACGCTTTGGGAAAACCGTTTGCAAGATATACAATGTTCATTCTCGCCGGACGATTCCCGATTGTTAATCAGTGGTTCTGCCGACGCTTTCGGCAAACTCGGCGTGAATATCGCCAAAGGACAAATGGTCAACGGGTACGATACCCAATTGTTCATTTACGACTTGAAGACCAAAGAGGTAACCCCTATCACGAGAGATTTCAACCCGAACGTGACAAATTACGTTTGGCACAAGGACGGTAATATTTACATCGTTGCCGAGGACACGGACTACATCCACCTGTTCCGCCACGGGCAAGACGGCAAGATAACGAAAATAAATTGCCCGGGTGACCTCGTGCAAAGAATCAGTCTGGCAGAAGACGGCAATACCGGGGTATATACCGCTTCCGACGCGAGTTACCCGACACGGGTTTACACGCTGAACCTGACAGACCTGAAAGCACGGGAATGGGCTAACCCGCAAGGCGAGCAATACAAGAATATTGAATTCGGGCAAGTGAAAGACTGGGATTACGTCTACAAGAAAGGTACCACTATTGACGGCCGTTACTACCTGCCTGCCGATTTTGACCCGAACAAGAAATACCCGATGATTGTATATTATTACGGTGGTACATCCCCCGTGGAAAGAACTTTCGGCGGAAGATGGCCTTTCAACCTGTACGCGGCGAATGGCTATGTTGTTTACGTGATGCAACCCTCTGGTAGTACCGGATTCGGGCAAGAATTTTCCGCGCGCCACCAGAACAACTGGGGTAAAACCACGGCTGACGAAATCATCGCCTGCACCAAAGCTTTCATGAAAGCACATCCTTTCGTGGACTCCAAGCGGGTGGGATGCATGGGTGCTTCCTACGGTGGTTTCACGACCATGTATTTGCAGACCCGCACGGATATCTTCGCCTGTGCCATCTCTCACGCCGGCATTTCATCCGTGTCAAGTTACTGGGGGGAAGGATACTGGGGATACAGTTACAGCACAAATGCATCGGGACATTCCTTCCCGTGGAACCGCAAGGATATCTACGTGGACCAAAGCCCCCTGTTCAACGCAGACAAAGTAAATACCCCTATCCTGTTATTACACGGTACTGCCGACGTGAATGTACCCACGGGCGAAAGTATCCAGTTCTACACGGCATTGAAACTCTTGGGCAAAGATGCCGAGTTGGTGCTAATCAAAAACGCCGACCATGCCGTGGTAGACTACAACCAACGCATCATCTGGGGTAACACTATCATGGCGTATTTCGCCAAATACCTGAAAGGCGAACCCGCGTGGTGGGAAAACATGTACAAGGACAAGAATTTATAAATTCCGTGATTCGGTGATTGTCGATTTGGCAATCACCGAATCTTTCTATTAAATAATGAATAAAATGGGATTAGAAATAGAACGCAAGTTTCTGGTAAAAGGAGATTACAAAACCGACGCGTCAAAATCTACCCGAATCACGCAAGGGTATCTCTCCTCGGTTCCGGAGCGTACCGTACGTGTCAGGCTCAAGGGGGATAAAGGATACCTTACCGTCAAAGGCGCTGGAAATGAATCCGGAGCCAGCCGATACGAGTGGGAAAAGGAAATCCCCGCGGAAGAAGCAAAAGAATTATTGCAACTTTGTGAACCGGGAATCATCGACAAAACCCGCTATCTCGTTCCCCACGGGAATCATCTTTTCGAAGTCGATGAATTTCACGGGGCAAATGCCGGATTGGTACTCGCGGAAATTGAACTGGCAAACGAAAGCGAGCATTTCGAACGCCCCGCGTGGTTAGGTGAAGAAGTTACCGGCGATGAAAGATATTACAATGCCCTGTTGAGTAAAAATCCTTACACGAAGTGGAATACGTTAGGTTCATAAAGTTTATAAGGTTCATAAGGTTCATAAAGTTATAAGAATTACAGGTGATTTTATCGGCAAAAAAAGCTGCCGTAGACAAAGCGCCCCGCGGGGGTCTATAAACCTTTTAAACCTTACAAACCTTATGAACTTTATGAACTATAAGACTTTGAATTCCCAAGTGAAAAACATACCTTTGCCGAAAATTAAAAATTATCATCAAAAAAATACAGGCATGGAGAAAATCCTTAATCGAGCAGCGGACAATATCCGCGTTCTTTCAGCTTCTATGGTTGAAAAAGCTAAATCGGGTCACCCGGGCGGAGCCATGGGTGGTGCTGATTACATTAACGTGTTGTATTCTCAATTCTTAAACTTCGACCCGGATGATATGACATGGGCAAACCGTGACAGGTTCTTCCTTGACCCGGGACATATGTCGCCGATGTTGTATTCCATGTTAAGCCTGATTGGCACGTACAGCATGGAAGATTTGAAAAACTTCCGTCAATGGGGCAGCGTGACTCCCGGTCACCCGGAAGTGGACCACAAACGAGGCGTGGAGAATACTTCCGGACCTCTCGGTCAAGGTCATGCCATGGCTGTAGGTGCCGCTATTGCAGAGCGTTTTCTGGTTGCCCGTTTCGGGGAATGGATGGCTCACAAGACTTACGCGTTTATCTCCGACGGGGGTATCCAAGAAGAGATATCTCAAGGTGCCGGACGTATTGCCGGAACGCTGGGATTGTCCAACTTAATCATGTTCTACGACGCCAACGAGGTACAATTATCCACCCGCGTGAACGAAGTGACTTGCGAGGATACTGCCGCCAAATACAAGGCTTGGGGCTGGAACGTGCTCACGATTAACGGGAACAACGCCGGGGAAATTATAGCCGCACTGAAAGCCGCTAATGAAGAAAAAGAGCGTCCCACGCTGATTATCGGTAAAACCTTGATGGGTAAAGGCGCCATGGGACCCAACGGGGAAGATTTCTCCGATAAAGTATCCACTCACGGGCAACCTTTAACGGGTGCAGGAGCTTCTATCGAAAAGACAATCGAGAACTTGGGCGGTGATCCTCAAAATCCATTCGTGATATTCCCGGAAGTAGCAGAGTTCTACGCTAAAGTACTTGACGAGAAACGGGCTTACGCGAAAGCAAAGAAAGCAGAACAAGCAGCATGGGAAAAAGCAAACCCGGAACTGGCAACTAAATTGCATAAATTCTTATCCGGTGCGGCTCCCGAGATTGATTACAAGGCTATTCAACACAAACCCAATATCGCCACTCGTGCCGCATCAGCAGATGTACTGGTAGCATTGGCTCAACAGGTGGAAAACATGATTGTATCATCCGCAGACTTGAGCAACTCGGACAAAACGGACGGGTTTATCAAGGGTGGTGCACGTGACCTCGTGAAAGGCGATTTCAGCGGAGCCTTCTTACAAGCGGGTGTTGCCGAGTTGACGATGGCTGTTATTTGCAACGGTATCGCTCTCCACGGCGGGATACACGTGGCTTGCGGAACTTTCTTCGTGTTCTCCGATTACATGAAACCGGCTGTACGTCTTGCCGCATTAATGGAATTACCGGTAAAATACGTATGGTCGCACGATGCCTTCCGCGTGGGAGAAGACGGACCGACACATCAACCGATAGAGCATGAAGCACAATTGCGCTTGATGGAGAAAATGGATAACCATTCCGGTAAAATGAGTTTACTGGCATTACGTCCGGCTGACGCTGCCGAAACCTCTGTTGCATGGAAAATGGCCATGGAAAACACCTCCACTCCTACCGCGTTGATTCTTTCCCGTCAGAATATTACCGATCTCCCGGGGAAAGACCGTTACGATGAGGCTTTACAAGCCGAGAAAGGTGCTTACGTGGTATGTGCGACTGCCGAGAACCCCGACGTGGTACTAATCGCTTCCGGTTCTGAAGTTTCTACTTTGGTTGAGGGTGCAAAACTACTCCAAGAGCGCAAGGGTATCACTTCACGTGTCGTATCCGTGATTTCAGAAGGATTGTTCCGTCATCAGGATAAATCGTACCAAGAACAAGTAATCCCCACTAACAAACCTAAATTCGGCTTGACAGCAGGATTATCCGTTACACTGGAAGGATTGCTCGGTTGCAACGGTCGTATCCACGGTGTAAATCACTTCGGGTATTCCGCACCCGCGAAAGTACTCGACGAGAAATTCGGGTTCACGGGTGAACACGTGTTCAACGAGATTTGCGAAATGTTGGGCAAATAACCCACAACCCACTCTATATCAAAAGGAATAGTTCAAACTATTCCTTTTTTTATACCTCATTCCTTCCTTTTAATTTTATTTATTCTAAAAAAAAGCAGAAACACTTGCATGTCTAATAAAAACATACTATCTTTGCACACGCAAAACGGTAATAGTTTTGACTAACATTGCGGGATGGAGCAGTTGGTAGCTCGTTGGGCTCATAACCCAAAGGTCGTCTGTTCGAGTCAGGCTCCCGCTACAAAATAAAGGATCGATTTCTCGATCCTTTTTCTTTTATTCCTAATTCATTTTCCTTACTTTTACAAGATAACCTATAATGTATACTTATGAGAGTTTTGTCCGCTTTTATAGTAGCTATTGTTATCTGTAATGGATGCCGGGATATTCCATCTCAAAAACAGATTTATCAAATCAATACTTCCCATGTATCAATCAAGATAGACACATTAGAATTAGATATAAAAGGTCGCATAGATTCTATTGTTAAATATGCTGGAAATTATTATTTTCTATCTGCAAAATACAATTACAGAGCAAATGATGACCCCTACATTGTTATAACAGATTCAAATTTTAATATTATTCATCAATCAATAGCTCCCGAACATTTCACTCATAACGTCAAGTTACACGTACAAAATGACAGCATTATAGCCATAATAACAAATAAATATCAACTATATCGTTTTTTTACGGTAAATTCGTTTGAATTATTCGGTTCTGATTATGAACACAATAACACCAATATATGGTTTTATAGAAGTCATTCCTAATGAAATCTACATACACTTTATAAAAACAAATTAATCCTCTTTTTGAAATAAAAATACATTAATCCTCATCAACTTAATTTATTATTCGCTTGATACTTTTATCTGATAAATTAAAAATATAGGCTCTCGCATCCTGAACAAACAAAATAGATTTCTCATCCCGCAACCAAATTTTCGGGGATCCCAAAACGTCATATTCTTTTGTTTCCTTGGATTTATGATCGACTAAATAAGACTTCTTCAATAAAGTATATAAATACTTATCTTTAGATGGAGCCCATACACATCCCGATATGTAATCTGCATCTTTTACAATAGTTTCACTAACTTGAGTAACTATATTATAAAGCACCAGCTCTATCTTAACGACATCATCATCCACGAAAGTTCCATGCGTATATATGAACTCTTCCGAGGACGGAGCCCAAGCAAGCACATTCGTATTTTTCGCAGGCAGTTTTGATTTGATAATTTTATTGTCTTTCAAGGATACTAAAACCGTTTTCCCCAATGGCATCTCCTTATACGTCAAATATTCTCCATTGGGAGATATAGAACTTAGAATACAATTAATATTACCTTTCGAAACTTTCATTTCTTTCTCGGCATTCATTTTTTTTCTAAACACAGCCGGTTGACTACCTCTACGTGATGAAATATAATACACCTCGTCATTCACCCCCGAATACTTCAACCAATACTCATGAGAAGCCGATGAACCGTTTGTCTTTAATGTATTTGTTAAAATATCCAATATATACTGCTGTACCAAGCCGTTATGTTTTGATAAAAATAAAATCCGATGATCATCTAGCCAATTCAACGATTTTTTATATTGTGCATCAAAATCCAAATTCGCCGAATGTGTTAATTGAATTAAAGTATCCCGCTGTAAACTATAAAGAAAAATATCTTGTTGCATTCCCATATAACATATAAAAGCTATCATTTTACCATCGGGAGATACTTTACAATCCCCAACTTTTGTTATTTGGGCACTTACATGGATACACGCTAAAAGAAAAACGAAGACAAGTATTCTTTTCATAATCCGACTATTAATTCATTACTATTTCATTTTTAGCTAATTATTAATGCTATAAATACTCCTTTAAACACCGTTTTACATCATATCTGCTAATATATAATATTTTCTAATACGAATCAATTTTATAGCTTAATTCCTCAATTAAAAAGAGGAGACTTTCAAAAAGCCTCCTCCACCAAGATAATTAACAAACGCATCTATGGCATGACACTAAAACCAATCATGATTGCTCGTGTGCCAACCGATCTGCTTCATGGATACTATTTTTCCATTGAGTTTCTTCTCGCAAACTAATTTTGGGTCATTAATATTTCTGATATCATAGCCGTATATGCTCCCGTCTTCACATCCTATCCATAATTGATCCAAGTTATAATAAGCGTATGCCAACGAGGTAATCTTGGAACTGAACGTGGCGTTAAACTCCACGAATCGTACCGTTTTATCGTAATAATCTTTTCCACGTTGTATATAATATAACTTATTACCAATGGTGTAAAAATCACGATACTTGGCTTCATCGGCATACTTTTCCGACTTGTATCTATTATTACAACTGACAAGAATCACGGAAGATTCATCCAATTTTACCGGCAAATAGAACCAACGCTCGAAACCGAAAGAGGTAACCATCTGATTTTGATTACTGAATGAAAAATCTCCGACTAATGTCTTAGTACCATCCATAGTCGGATCGTTGTAATACACGGAGAAAAGAAGGGTTGTTCCACCGTATCCCCAACTGATATGATTTTTGGCTGTTACTTTTAGTACTTCTGTTCCTTCTGGGAAACCGTCAACGGGAACACCATAATTGGATGTCAGAGGTGTCATCTTAGTCCGATAAACAGAAGTATAATCTCCTTGCCCTCCCCCGTGATTCACGTCTTCACGCCAAGTAGTGGCCATTATAATCCTCCGGTTCTTCTCGTCATAACAAGGAATTAATCCTCCGTACATGGAATGTCCGAACTTTGTTATCTTGTATCCTTTACTATCAATATAGTAAGGTTCGGTCAGATATTGTCCTCCCAAATAATTGACTGATTTAATCCTCGTGAAAACCCGTCCGTCTTTTGTCGCGACAAAAGTGCAAGCACCTTCATCACTACTTTGCGGCGCTTTTTCTCTTAAATCAGCTACATTAAAGTTGGTAGGAGTCCCGTCAAGAAATTGATCTTTCACCTCGCTTACCTTCTCCATATTTTGCAGATTAACCTCGTAGGCAACCTGATCGGTGAGAATGACGCAAGCCCCGCTAGGACTCACGTCACGAGATGTTTCCATTGCCAGAGCAATCGGTTTCCCCGGTATCTTTTGCCCGTTAATGTCCTCGAAAGCGTTATCTTTCAACTCGTATGACGATGTTGTCTGCCCCAGTTCCGTAACGGTTCGCCGGCGGATAGCGGAAAGCTTGGAATTCCCGTTATCCTCGGACAGAATATACCAATCATACACGGCAAAAGTGGGATAAATCCATACATACAACCTAGCCGGAAAAGTAATTCCCGTTTCTTTCTCGATAATATTGAACGTACCCCATTCTCCTTGACTATTGCTATAATATTTTAAGTTAATCTTCTCGACCAATTCGTCCGTGGGAATTTCGAAATCAAGTTGATCCCCTATCACGACATCCCCGATCTTCCACTCGTAACGGACTTCATTCGCCCGAGTAGCGGAATCTCCTTCCCATTTAAACATATTGCTCCCCTTGAATACCATCACCTCTCCTTTACCCGCATAACCATAGATATTCTTCGGACTAACATCGTTAAATTCCTCGAACCATGTCGGCGGGTTAATCTCCTTGTAAGAATAATTTCCCTCGTCCTCGAAGCATCCCGCAAGTAAACCGAGTACGAGCAACACGATATATTGTTTTACCTGTCTCATAATCCTTTCATTTATTCATTATACATTTACAGACATCCATTCATAATTATCCGTGTCATAAACCGGATTTTCCGCCAACCATGCCTTAAAAGCACGAACCAATTTCAATGCTTGATCCGGATGATTCTCTATCATTGCCCCGTCCAGTTCATAAGCTCCCGGAACATTTTCAAGGAACGTCTTGTATTTCAAGGAAGAATAAGATCCCAAAAGATAAGCTTCCACTTCCCGAGTCCACCACAACGGGCGCACGGCATCTTTCGTCAAATGAATCACCGCCCGAGAACGTTCGAATTGTCCCACGTGTACCTCACCCGTGGGAACGATTTCCAACACCAAGCGAACCCCGTCTTTCAAATCATCCAATCGCCGGCTTTTATTCATGCGAATCTGAATGGTATCTTGAATCCTTTCTGCGTTCTCCGGGAGCGGGCGGGCATGAAACGTGTACTCGTCTTCCAACGTGTATTCATCCGGATTGGCGGTGGTCATTTCATCCACAACCTTCAACCCGAAATGTAAATCTTCCGCTATAGGACGTCCGGCTAACACCACGATCACTTCTGCCATCACATAGTCGTCCGTCGGTTTGGCAAAAAAGAAAGTCACGTCCGTGGAGTCCGCTTTTGCCGTTCCCGGTGCTCTTTCATCCATAAAATATTTCAGGAAATAAACTTCATGGCGCTCCCCGAACGGTTCTATATCTTGTTCATTACACGCCGGGAACAAAAAAGCTCCAACGACAGCCAATAACAATACATATTTTTTCATATCTCTTGTATTTAATAGGTTACATACTTTGGTTATCCGGAACAGGCAGCATATACTCGGATTTATTCAATTCCCGGATTTCATCCTCCTTGAAATAAACCTTTGCCCCCAACCGTTTGTACAAGTAGAATAGTTGTCCCTCGGATATCCATTCCCGCTGGGCATCCCGAATCAAATCTTTCTGGAATGTCTCGTAATCCTGTGCCACGGGCAAATCCTCCATTGTCTTCCATTCTCCCCATTCTTGTCCTTCTACCGGAAACTCCGCCCACGTTGCCCGATTCTGACGAATCTGGTTCAATATCTGGTAAGCCTGTTCAAACTGCTGCTTGCGGGCATAATATTCCGCCATGATATAACGCATTTCCGTGGCTCGGATAACCGGAAGTATTTGGACATTCGCCTTACGAATCGTCAGATTATCACTACAATACCATTTAGCGGATATTTTATAATTTCCCCATATACTATTATCCTCCGGTTTGAACAGCAAGTATTTGGAACGAATGTCCATTTCCGATTCATCGCTTGCCCCATCCGTCTTCTGGAAAATCTTCTGGTTATCCAAATCAAGCATCAACCAACTCCCTTTATTCATCCCGTCAGCCCTTTTTTGAAAGAAACGACCTAAACTATAATCGTTGTACGCTTCTTCGTTATAAACGGCAAAAATTAAATTGGATACGGCTTTCAGATTCTTTTTTTGTTCATAATCATCCACTTGAAAATCCCCGAACTCATCCTTCGAGAACATATCGTAAGAAACGCCTGCCATTCCCGTTGCCTTAAAATTCAAAACGGAATCAGCCAAACGGAATGCCTCTTCCTGCATACCCGCGTATTGATACACTCTTGCCAATAACGCCGATGTGGCGTAATAACTCAAACGATACCCCCGCCCCATGTAGAAACCGTCTACCGTGTTTTCATTCTGGTGTCCTTCCATGTTGGATTCCAGAGTACCGTAGAATCGGGCATTCCCCGAGGCACTCAAACTCATTCCCAAAGCCGTCGTGTCAAACTGAATCGTCAGAGAGCGTGCGGTCTTCAGATCCCGAATTACTTTTTCAAGGAAAGACTTCACCCCTATTCCATTGGGCTGAATATTAGGATAATCCTCCACGTAAGGCACTCTTTGTTCCCCCTCGTCATGAACGGGAGCCGGGGCAAAAAGACGCAATAAATCAAAATGCATCAAAGCACGACAGGCATAAGCCTCTCCCAGAATCATCCTGCGTTCGGGTTCCCCGCCGGCAAACAAATCCGGTGAAGCACCATCCAAATTCTGGATCAAATTATTAGCGTTGGCAACCACGTTAAAACCGTCTTTCCAGATATTATCGATCGTGGGTCTTAACGAAGAATTGTAGTAATCAAATTCTCGCGCTATTTTGTACATATCCGGTCCCTGTTCATTGTAATTCCAGTTCCATGTATATTGACGCGACATACAATCCACGATACCGAATTGCAATTCGACACCATACAAATTCTTGGATGCCATAGCTTGGTAAATGCCCGCCAGCACGGAGCGATAACCGTCGCCCGTGGTGAACAGTTCATCACTCGTCGCCTGTCCTTCCGGTTGCAAGTCCAACCAATCCTTGCATGAGCCCAACGACAGCAAGGAAAACAGTAAAATCATTTGTAAATATATTTTCATATCCGAAACATTTAAAAGTTTAGAACCCGAGAGTCAACGTGAAACTGTAATTCTTGGCATAAGGATAACTCGTTCCCCGTTCCTGCTTGATAGAAGCCCAACGGGCAACATCGTTCATGTTAAACCGCACCCCCAAAGAGGTCAGACGGAATTTGCGGATCAATTCTTGGTTAAAGTCATACCCGCAAGAGATACCACTGAATGACAAATAGTTGTTATCCTGCACGAAACGAGAAGTCGGTTGCGTCTTTTGATTATTTTTCAAATCAAAGAAAGGAGCTATATCACCCGGTTTTATCCAGCGTTGTGTCAGTACCCGGCGATCCACATTACTGCCGTCGATATCCGCTTCTTCAACTTTATCTTTTATCGTTTCGTTGTAATCCTGCGCCCCCCATTGGTACAAGAATGTAGTATTCACGTAAAAACCTTTCCACGCAATATTGATACCGAAAGAGCCCTGTGCGTCCGGACTCTTGTCGCCCACTACCACCTCATCCGCCGCATCCCAGACGTAAGTGCTCTGACCGTTTCTTTTCCTGAACAATTCCTTTCCGCAAGAAGGATCGATCCCGTAAGACGGCACGGCATAAATCGCGGTCGTCGATGCTCCCACGTAATATTGCGTCAGCGGAATATAAAGCAATTCCTTATCTTCTTCAGGCACTCCATTTAGCTCTTTACTTGCCGTGTTGTGAAAATCCTGAATATTCTGGTTATATCTTTCAGCCTCTTGCCCGAGCTTGGTTATCTTGTTTTTATTGGAAGCCAGCGTGGCATTCACCGCAACCGTCCAATCCTTATTTTGCACAACAGTGGCATTGAACTTGATTTCAAATCCTTTGTTAAGAATGGAACCCGCGTTCGTGTAAAAACTTGGAAAGCCCGAAGAAGTACGGATAGATAATTGTTCCAACTGATTTTTAGTTTCTTTCCGGTAATAGTTTGCCTCTACCGTGTAACGGTCATTGAAGAACCCCAGACTGATACCCGCATCTATCGTGTAAGTCTTTTCCCATGTAAGCCTTGAATTACCCAAGGCAATCAACGTGTTGGACGGCGTGTTGTAATACCAGTTGTCGGAAGTCTTATAAGTGGAAATCGCCGCATAAGCCGGGAAATTAACGTTACCGGTAACCCCGTATGTTCCTCTCACCCTCAACAAGCTAATTAACCAATGATCCTTCAACCAACTATAATTATGGACGTTAATTCCTGCCCCCACTGACCAGAAAGGAGCAAAACGTTTGTCCTTCCCAAATTTGGAAGAACCGTCCAAACGGAAAGAACCGTCGAATAAATAAACATTATTATACGAATAATTGACCGATCCCAATATACCGAACAAACGGCTTTTATCGGAAGAAACATTTGCTTTACTCGTCTGCTCGGCAGCGTATGAAGGAGAATGTAAATTGCTCAATTGGAATCCCCGATAACTTATCGAGGTCGTTTTACTGTGCATCTCCTGAACGTTCACCCCCGCCGTAGCATTGATAAAATGCTTACCGACCGACTTGTTATAATACAGCATGGCATTCATATTCCATGTAAAACTCTTGTCTGAAGAGGTGGATAACGTTCCTCTTTCCCTTGTGGGTGTCGTACTGTAAGAAGGATCTTTAGGATCACTGAAACTCTCGGTTTCCGAATCCGTTCTTGTCACGGAAAGTTGTCCCTTGAAAGAGAAACCCTCTAAAAAGTAAAGATTGATACTGAAATTATTCGTCAAATCATTTAGCTTGCCCTTTCCCGTGTAACAACCCAGTTTCTTTGCTTTATAAAGCGGATTAGTACTTCCATCCTTCAACTTTTCCAACAACTCGCCGTCATTGGAATAAGGCGCCCAATACGGCTGCAATTTAGCATAGGTGTTAAATGAACCGTAAGGGGAATCCTGCGAGTTCGTCACGTTAAAAGAAACGGAGTTCATGACTTGCAACCATGTTTTATTCCGGTAATCCAAATTTAACCCTACTCCCATGTTGTCCCGGTAAGAATCTATCATAGCCCCGTTGTGCGTACCGTAATTCAAATCCAGACTATACCGGATACTCTCCACCCCACCGGAAATATTCATACTATGCGAATGATTGAACACGTTGTGCAAGGGTTGTGCCAACCAATCGGTCTTTACTCCCCGGCGTACTTCATTCACCAAATCGTTATACGCGATATCTTTCAGCAATTGTAATCCCGGATCACCGTCTGCCGCAATGTATTTACCGGACAACTTTTCAACCCTCACCTTTTCCTCCGCATTACACAAATTATAATCTGATAAATCGGGAAATTCCGCCCCGGCATTGAAATTATACATTATCCGTAATTCCCCGGGTTTGGGGGCTACCGTCGTTACCACAACCACACCGTTTGCCGCACGGGAACCGTACATGGCGGTGGCTGCCGCATCTTTCAATATGGTCATGCTCTCGATGCGATTAATGTCCATATCGTAAATCTTTTGCACGGAAACCTCGAAACCATCCAGAATAAAAATCGGGAGATTCGGATTATCCTTTAAACTGGTTCTTTGTGACCGACGTGCTTTTTCCGTTTCCAATCCCCGGTTCATACCGATACTTCCTTCTCCGCGAATCGTAAATTCCGGTAAAGAGTTCGGATCCGAGCCGAAGAGCTTATTCTCTTTAATCCGGAAAGAGGGATCGAATACCTGAAGTGCAGCTATCACGTTCTTATTATTTGTTTTCAACAACTGATCCCGATTCACCGTTGTCGCGTTTCCCGTAAAACTCTCCTTCCTTACCTTCATGTACCCGGTAACCACTACATCATCCAGTTTCTTGGCATCCTCTTTCAACACCACGTTAATGGTATCTTTCCCCCCGTATTTTATTTCCTGTGTCTTCATTCCCATGAAAGAAAAAACCAGCGTGATATTTTTCATCTCCGGCAAAACCATCTGGTACTTTCCTTTCACGTCGGTAGCCGTACCATGATTCGTACCTTTGATAACCACCGTAACTCCCGGTAACGGTTCATTCTTTTCGTCCGTTACCTTTCCCGTGATCCGAACCTCCTTTATTTTCTTTTCCTCGTCCGGAATAGGTTTCAACACGATCACGGCATCCTGAATCACGTAGGTCAACCCTGTTCCCTTCAGACATGTTGCCAGAACTCTGTCAATATCCGACGCTTGGATATTAACATCAATCTTTCCAATTTTATCCACATCTTCCTCGCTGTACATGAAAATAAACATCGTCTGCCGCTCTATTGCCCACAGCACATCTTTAAGATAAACATTTTTCATGGTCAGTTTTATCTGTTGCTCTGATTGAGTATGAATGTTTCCCCGCACATTCAATACACCCAACAGAACAAATAACAAGGTACATCTAAAAATGTAACCCGCCTCTCTTGATCCCCCGGAATTTCCCGAGAATGACTTCAAGTTTTCTTTCATAAATTTGTTCTTTTAGTTATACAATCCATTTATTATTTTTCATGTCTTTTTATATCAAAAAAGGATCGTTTAATAAAAAAACAAAAACTCATAAAAAACAAGATTACAATGAAAAGACATACCATATAATTATCTGATAATAAGGATCGGTCGGAAAAATGATTTTTGCTTGAAAAATTGATTTTAAAGGCTGAAGAAACGATCGTTTATTAATAACTTTATTCGAGCCGACTCATATATATAACACGAAAAGTCGTTTCCATGGGGAACGACTAACCTTATTTTTTTTTGAATATTTTTAATAGCACTTAATTATCAAATAATTAAGCAACACTTTTACTCGTTTTTTTATTGAAAGATACAAGAGTATCCGGGTGCGAAAATGAAAAACGAGTGAACAATCATATCATCTATAATTGTCCCTATAAATCACCTGTTTTATCCGTTCGATAAATTCCCGCAAACGCTCTGTCCGGTGATTCCCCATAATCCATAAATTACTGGCATCACGCTCATCCCGGTATGACGGCTGTATATAAGATTTATCCAGTATCTCGTAACCATTTCGCTCGTAATATTTCACCCGACGGGTGGTCATTTCATCCGTGGTGGGTTCCACTTCAAGCAAACGTAAACCGCTCAAATGTTCCGCAATATAATCCAGCACCTGCTGTCCGACTTTCAGGTTACGCATTTGGCTAAACACGGCAAGATGCTCCATGTAATAAAAATCATGCAAGTCCCAATAAATAAACAATCCTGCCAGCGTATCGTCACACTCTATCGCGTTGAAATGCATCTCCGGTTTTTCAAGAATCAAGCGTTGCAATTGCTTGATATCCCTTCTTTCATTTTCCGGGAAAGCCTCCTCGTAAAGCGGTATCAATCTTTGTAACCGGATATCCCCGGGTTCTGTTATTCTTATCAAGTTCATCATCACGTTTCCATATAAAATATTTACAAATATAATAATTCTCTATCAAGTTTAAATTTCCCGAACCCGATTTTATGTTATCACGTATCATCAATGTGTAAAAATATTTAACTGCCCTCTTCTGCAGGCCTTTTTCGCAAAAAGAGCAAAAAATAATTTTTTATCACATCAATTTGGTACGGCGTTTGCCTATTTAGCGCAAAATATATGCAAGATTGAACACAATTAAATAAAGACAGTATATGAAAATGCAAAAGTCAATGATTACTTTATCTCAACGATTCTTTGGAATCGCATTGGGGATAACCCTTTTTGCTTGTGGAGGTCAACAGCAAGGTCAACAAGCCGGAGCACCGGAATACGCCGTAATGACCATTGAAACAAGCGTGTCTAAGTTGAACAACGCTTATCCGGCAACAATCAAAGGACGTCAAGACGTGGAAATTCGTCCGAACGTGAGTGGATTCATCACGAAATTATGCGTGGATGAAGGAGCGGTAGTGAAAAAAGGGCAAACCCTGTTTGTCATTGACCCCGTTCAATACGAAGAAGCTGTCAATGTAGCTCGTGCGGCAGTGAACGTAGCCAAGGCAAACGTGGCAACCGCGGAATTAACAGCGAAAAACAAAGAGAAACTGGCAGAGAAAAATATTATCAGTTTGTACGAACTGCAAATGGCGAACAACACGCTCGCCTCACAAAAAGCTGCCCTAGCCCAAACGGAGGCTCAATTAATCAACGCGGAGAAAAACCTCTCTTACACGAACGTGACGAGTCCTTCTAACGGGGTTGTCGGGAAAATACCTTTCCGCGTGGGAAGTCTTGTAAGCCCGAGTTCTGTTACAGCCTTGACCACGGTTTCCGACAACTCGGAAATGTATGTCTACTTCTCCATGAATGAAAAAGATATCCTCAAATTGACGCGTGAAAGCAACGGGGCTACTCAAGGTGCCTTGAATCAAATGCCGGCAGTGGAACTTCAATTGGTCGACGGTTCCATTTACAATGAAAAAGGTAAAATCGAAACTTTAAGCGGAGTTATCGACCAGACAACCGGAGCAGCCAGCGTGCGAGCTACTTTCCCGAACCCGAACGGCATATTGCGTAGCGGAGGGTCTGGAGTAATTTTGTTACCCGAAGAAGATGACAAGGCCATTATTATTCCCCAAAAAGCAACCATGGAAATACAAGACAAGAAATTCGTGTTCGTGGTAAACGACAGTTCTATCGTGAAAATGACAGAGATAAAAATCCTTCCCGTGAACGACGGAAAAACTTACGTGGTAACCTCGGGGCTTAACACGGGAGACCGTATCGTGGTAGAAGGAGTCGGAACGACCGTGAGAGACGGAATGACCGTAAAACCCATTACCGTGGCAGAGGCCACCGCTAAACGTCAGCAGGTTATCGCCCAACAAAGCTCCAAGCACTAGAACCACGCACTAAAATGAATGAGAAATTATGAAATTAGATAGATTTATAAAACGTCCCGTACTCTCTACGGTTATATCCATTATCATCGTGATCTTGGGTATACTGGGGTTGGTATCCATTCCCGTAACCCAATACCCGGATATCGCTCCCCCCACGATACACGTGAGCACTACTTACACGGGCGCAAATGCCCAAACGGTACTGAACAGTGTCATAGCCCCGTTGGAAGAACAAATCAACGGTGTAGAAAACATGATGTACATGACATCCACCGCCACCAACACCGGAGAAGCTACTATTGACGTGTATTTCAAACAAGGTACGGACTCCGATATGGCGGCAGTGAACGTGCAGAACCGCGTAGCGAAAGCACAGGGATTCCTGCCTGCCGAAGTTACTCAAGTCGGAGTTATCACGAGCAAGCGGCAAACGAGTATGTTGCTGGGATTTACTGTCTTTAGCTCGGATGATAAATTCGATGAAACCTTTCTACAAAACTACGTGAAGATTAATCTAATCCCCCAGATTCAACGTGTACCCGGTGTGGGTGACGCCATGGTGCTGGGAGCCGATTACTCCATGCGTATCTGGTTGAAGCCGGACGTGATGGCTCAATACAAACTGATGCCTTCGGATGTAACCGCCGTTCTGGCAGAACAGAACATCGAAGCAGCCCCGGGGCAGTTCGGGGAAAATGGAGATCAATCTTTCCAGTATATCATGAAATACAAAGGTCGTCTACAAACGACCGAAGAATTTGAAGATATCGTAATTCGTGCCACGTCCGACGGAGAAATCCTTCGACTGAAAGATATAGCCCGCATCGAACTGGGAGGTTTGAGTTATGGTTTTGCCACCCGTTCAAACGGGCACCCGGGAGTAACGGGTATGATTTTCCAAACTGCAGGTTCAAACGCCACGGAAATTATCAATAATATCGAGGCCTTACTGAAAGATGCCTCCAAGGATTTTCCCCCGGGTGTGGAATACAGTATTCTGTTGAACGCAAATGATTTCCTGTTTGCCTCCATCCACGAAGTGCTGAAAACCTTGATCGAAGCATTCATCTTGGTATTCCTCGTTGTATTCATCTTCTTGCAGGACTTCCGTTCCACGTTAATCCCTGCCATAGCGATACCCGTGGCGTTAATCGGTACGTTCTTCGTGTTACAATTAATCGGGTTCAGTATGAACTTGCTGACTCTTTGCGCGCTCGTGTTGGCCATCGCCATAGTCGTCGATGATGCTATCGTCGTCGTTGAAGCGGTACATGCCAAACTCGACCAAGGGTATAAATCACCTCTTAAAGCTTCTATCGATGCCATGAGTGAAATCTCCGGTGCTATCGTATCCATTACCCTCGTGATGATGGCCGTGTTTATCCCGGTGAGTTTCATGACAGGTACTTCCGGAACTTTTTATCGTCAGTTCGGTCTGACCATGGCTGTTGCTATCGGTTTGTCGGCAATCAACGCACTGACATTGAGTCCTGCCTTGTGTGCCATATTTCTGAAACCGCATGATAAAAATAAACAAGGGCATAAAAAAGGATTGATCAATCGTTTCCATGCGGCATTCAATACCGCTTACGACGTAACTCTCGAGAAATACAAAAAAGGTGTCAATTTCTTTATCAACCACAAGGTCATCAGCTTTATAAGTGTTGCCGTAAGTATTGTTATATTGATTCTCTTGATGAGGTCTACACCATCAGGTTTAGTACCTAACGAAGATACCGGAACCTTCTTTGCTATTGTAGACCTCCCTCCTGCCACTTCTTTGGAAAGAACACGGGCAGCACTGGCTCAAGTGGACAGTTTGATTGCAAGCAACCCGGCTGTAGCCGGACGTACGGAAGTTGCCGGTTATAGCTTCATTGCCGGGCAAGGTAGTTCCTACGGAACATTTATATGCCGGTTGAAACCTTGGGACGAGCGCGGTAAAGGCGAAGATATTAATAGTATTATCGGACAACTCTACATGCAAACGCAAGGTTTGATAAAGGATGCACGGGTACTTCTATTCGCACCTCCCATGATTCCGGGTTACAGTATCACGAACGGTTTCGAGTTCAACCTGCAGGATAAAACCGGAGGTAGTCTGGACGACTTTTATAGTGTGGCACAAAACTTCCTCGAAAAATTGAATGAACGTCCGGAAATAGCCACCGCACGTACCTCTTTCAACCCGAACTATCCCCAGTATATGGTAGACATCGACGTGGCCAAATGTAAAGAAGCGGGACTAACCCCGAATATGTTACTAACCACGTTACAAGGATACTACGGTGGTATGTACGCCTCCAACTTCAACCGTTTCGGTAAACTATACCGGGTAATGATACAGGCTGATGCCAATTTTAGGGTCAATCCCGAAACACTTAACCAAATCATGGTCAGAAACGGAAACGAAATGGCTCCTATCACACAGTTTATTACCTTACGGAAAATATACGGCCCGGACAACATCAAGCGTTTCAACATGTTTACCGCCATGAGCGTGAACGGCTCTCCTGCCGACGGATACAGTTCCGGACAAGCCATTCAAGCTATACAGGAAGTAGCCGCAGAAACCTTGCCCACGGGATATGGTTTCGAGTATTCCGGTATGACACGTGAAGAACAAAGTTCCAGTGAAGGTACGACAGCCATGATCTTCCTGCTCTGTCTGGTATTCGTTTACCTGTTATTAAGTGCACAATATGAAAGTTACATATTACCTTGGGTGGTTATCCTGTCCATACCGTTCGGGTTGATGGGTAGCTTTATATTCGCTAAATTCATGGGTGTCGAAAACAATATCTATTTGCAGATATCATTGATCATGTTGATCGGGTTGTTGGCAAAGAACGCCATTTTGATTACCGAGTTCGCCTTGGAACGCCGGCAATCCGGCATGAGTATCGTCTCCGCTGCCGTGTTGGGTGCTTCTGCCCGTCTTCGACCGATTTTGATGACCTCATTGGCTTTGGTTATCGGATTGTTGCCGTTGATGTTTGCCAGTGGCGTGGGAGCCAACGGTAACAGTACCTTAGGTACGGGAGCCATCGGTGGTATGTTTATCGGTATGATTTGTCAGATATTCGTGGTACCGGCATTATTCGTGGCATTCCAATACTTGCAGGAAAAGATCAAACCGATCGAATGGCATGACACGGATAACTCCGAACTGGAATCTGAAATTGAACAATACACAAAATAAAGAATAATGAAAAGAGTTACAATATACGCCCTCAGTCTAGGGGCCTTGCTAAGTAGCTGTAACATCTACAAGCAATACAATCGCCCTGAAGTAGATGTTCAAGGCTTGTATCGTGATCCCGTTTCCGTGACGGACACCTTGACTACAGACACGACAAACATGGGTAATCTACCGTGGGAAGAAGTGTTCACGGCTCCTCAATTACAACAATTGATCCGGTTAGGTCTGGAACAAAACAGCGATCTCCAGACAGCCGTGCTGAAAGTGAAAGAAGCAGAGGCAGGCTTAATGTCCTCCCGTCTGGCATACTTACCTTCCTTGGGATTATCTCCCCAAGGAACTGTGAGCAGTTTTGATAAAGCGAAAGCCTCACAAACCTATACCCTACCGGTAGTTTCCAGTTGGGAAATAGACCTGTTCGGAAGATTATTAAATGCCAAACGAGGTGCTAAAGTCATGTTACTACAAAGTGAAGCGTATAAACAAGCGGTTCAGACACAAGTTATTTCCGCTATCGCTAATGCTTATTACACGTTGTTGATGCTAGACAAACAACTGGCTATCACAGAAGAAACCGCGTTACTCTGGCAAAAAAGCGTGGAAACCATGAAAGCCATGAAAGAAGCCGGCATGGTAAACGAAGCCGCAATAGCACAAAGCGAAGCAAACAGTTACATGATTGCCGCTTCTATCCCCGATTTAAAGCAAAGCATCCGGGAAACGGAAAACTCGTTGTCCCTCCTGTTGAAACAAGCCCCTCAAAGAATAGAAAGAGGCAAGTTGGAAGACCAGAATCTGCCTACCTTGCTGAACGCGGGCGTTCCGGTTCAATTATTATCAAACCGCCCGGACGTGAAAGCGGCGGAAATGGCTCTCGCTTCCACTTTCTATAACACGAATCAAGCTCGGGCGTCTTTCTACCCGCAATTAACGATCAACGGAACTCTGGGGTGGACAAACAATTCCGGAATGGGCATCGTTAATCCCGGTAAGATGATCGCCACGGCAGTGGGGTCCCTCGCGCAACCGATTTTTAATAAAGGAGCCCTCACCGCACGGTTGAGGATTGCCAAAGCACAGCAGGAAGAGGCCATGATCAATTTCGAACAAAGTCTGTTGAACGCCGGAAGCGAAGTTAGTAACGCCCTCACTCAATACCAGACGGCACAGGACAAAATCATCCAACGGGAAAAACAAATATTTTCTTTGGAAAAATCTGTCGATTACACGCAAGAATTACTAACTTTAGGGACGTCCACTTACTTGGAAGTATTAACAGCTCAACAATCCCTGCTAAGCGCTCAACTATCGGGAATATCCGATGAATTCCAGCGCATGCAGGCTGTCGTGAATTTGTACCACGCGTTAGGTGGCGGACGAACAGAATAAACCTCAAAAACATACAGATATGATTAGTCCATTAGCTTATGTTGATCCAAACGCGAAAATAGGAAAGAACGTGACCGTTCATCCTTTCGCCTACATTGATAATAATGTAGAGATCGGTGACAATTGCACGATTATGCCTTATGCCAGCGTGCTAAGCGGCACCCGCATGGGTGAAAACAACACGATTTATCATGGAGCCATTATCGGTGCCACTCCACAGGATTTCAAATTCAAGGGTGATGACACGATCCTGCGAATCGGTAACAACAATACCATCCGTGAAAAAGTTATCATTAACCGGGGAACGAACACCACGGATTGCACCATCATTGGAGATGGCAATTTCCTTCTGGAAGGTGTCCATCTGGCACATGACACTCATCTGGGAAATACCTGTGTTATCGGCAACGGGGCAAAAACCGCCGGGAACTGTGTCATTGAAGATTGTGTCATTCTCGGTAGCGGCGTGATCGTGAAACACGGATGCCGTGTCGGGACATGGGCTTTCATCAAAGACGGTTGTCGGGCAAATAAAGATGTGCCCCCTTATATCGTGGCGGCACATAACCCGATCAGCTATTACGGGATAAATGCGACCATCCTGCGTAAAGAAGATGCGTTGAACGAAAATATCATCGACGACATCGCGAAAGCGTATCGCCAGATATACCAATGTAGTACCAGCCTTGAAAACGCATTGATAAGAATCAAGGAAACCATATCCATTGGTCCGGAAATTCGGAAAATCATTGATTTTCTGGAAAGTTCCACGAAGGGAATCATTGGAGTCACGATGTAACTACATAGAAGCAATATACAGTTCCGAGAATCTCCTCCTCTACAGGGGGAGATTTTTTATTGAATACAATAAAAAAGAGATTGAAAATTCAATCTCTTTTCCTTGTAGCGGGAGCCTGACTCGAACAGACGACCTTTGGGTTATGAGCCCAACGAGCTACCAACTGCTCCATCCCGCAATGTTCATCAAAACATTTCCTGTTTTGCGAGTGCAAAGATAGTGTTTCTTATATTCACTTCCAAATAATGAAACAACAAATATCCCCCTTTTCCTCTAAAACGTCACAAAAAAGTAATAAAATTCCTTTGCTATTCTAAAATAAAATCTCAATTTTGCATAAGGAAATTATCAATATTGCATATTTAAAAGGACACTTATTTATGAAAAAAAGTTTCAAATTGCTGAAAGCAGCTTGTGTGGTGGGCTTGCTGACAGTTTTAGGGGTCACGAACGGGTACGCTCAAGGGCTTCGTACTTCCTATTTTATGGACAACGTTCCGGCGAGATTAAAAATGAATCCGGCTTTACAACCCGCCAGAGGATATTTCAATATTCCGGCCATTGGAGCGTTAGGGTTATCCATTTCTTCCAACAAACTATCTATCGATGACTTCGTGGATATCATCGAAAACAAAAACGGCTTCCTCGAAAGTGACAAGTTCATGAATCGTTTGGATAGCAAAAACACGATGAACATTGATTTCACGACCGATATCCTTTCTTTCGGTTTTTATAGTGGTAAAGGATTTTGGACTGTCAATCTGGGAGCGAGAGCGATTGTTAGTGCTTCTATCCCGAAAACGATGTTTGAATTTGCCCGTAATGCCGATAAGTTCGATGTTGGTGACAAGTATGATATCAAGAACATGGAACTGCATGCCGATGTCTTCTCTGAAATTGGTCTGGGATACTCTCGCCCGATAACAGAGAAATTAAGTGTCGGAGGACGCTTTAAAGTATTAGTAGGTGTAGGTAATCTCGATGCCAAAATTGACGAAATATACGTTAACGCGGATACTGATTATCAGAATTGGAAAGTTAGAACCAAAGGTAAATTGGAAACTTCCATGAAAGGACTGAAGTTTGAATATGATTCGGAACATGGTTATATCAATGATATTGATATCGATTCTCCGGGAATATCCGGTTTCGGATTCGGCATTGATTTAGGAGCAAGCTACAAGATATTAAATAATCTGACCGTTTCAGCTGCCATTCTTGACTTGGGTTTTATCAACTGGTCTAAATCGAATACCACGATAGCTAAAACCGAAGGTGAACACACCTATAACGATTTCATGAACGATATTGATCCCGATAACTATAATCCGGAGGATTTCGAAAACATGAATCCCGATGAGATTCAAAATTACGTAACAAGTAACACGGACATCTTCGACCTCGATTTGATCCAATTCCAAGAAGGTGAAGCCAAAAGCCGTAAAACGACACTTCGTTCTACCTTAAACATCGGTGCAGAGATCACGTTACTGAACAACAAACTCGGTTTCGGTGTCCTCTCCTCCACTCAATTCACCCTCCCGAGTTCTTATTCTGAATTAACAGTTTCAGCGAACTATCGTCCGAGAAACTGGTTCGGAGCCACGTTGAGTTATTCATTCCTGCATAGTGAATTCAAAACCGTGGGTATCGGTCTGAAATTAGGTCCCATCTTCATCGGTTCCGACTATTTAATGACGAAGGCCCCGGGCGATGCAAACCGTGCAAACGCTTATATCGGATGCAGCATCCCTCTCGGTAAAAAAAGACTTGATTATAGAAGATAAAAGAAAAAAGGCTAAAAAACACGAGTGGTCGGAATTTCTTCCGACCACTTTTTATTCTAAGTTTTAAAGAAATTCAATCAAAAAGCTGCAACTGAACAGGTGTACTCTCGGTATACACGGGCACGATTTTGTCCAACGTGACATACCAGATATATCCCGACACGTCGGTATATCCCATTTGGCGTAATGTCTTACAGTAAAAACCAACTTGACGGAGATAGAATTTCTCCTCTTTCCGCCCGAACTTGTAATCCACGACAACGGCTTTCCTGCCGTCTGTCATTACCCGGTCTGGACGAGCTTTTCCAGTCCCTTTAAAAAGAATATCCCGTTCGTTGATAATCTTGTACTTACCGTCAAACCATTCCGAAGGGACGTTGTTTTTCAAGAAACCGACTACCTGCTCCCGGTACACCGCCCGTTCATCGTTATTTATCAATCCTGCACGGTACATATCACCGACAGCCCGATCAATATCATTCACGGTTTCGATACGCCGGAAAATCTCGTGCAACATCTTCCCCTCGTCTATTGCTGAAGTTTCTATATTTTCCGGATCGGTATAGTCCTCGTACTTGTAGCGCACGCTTACCCGACCATTCAAATTATATATCGGGTATTCCGACAAACTCAATGTATTATCGTCATTCACTTTCCCCGAAACAGGAATCACTTCTTGCCGCCCGATGCGCAAACACAAATTCTCACCGTCCCATTCCGGCAGGGCAAGTTGTTCCAACACTTGATAAAGAAATGCCCCGATATCCGAAGGTTTACCCTCTTTACTGATCTTTGGCGCGTAAGGCAACACGTACAATTCCCTCTCCGCCCGTGTCAGAGCCACGTAAAGCAAATTCAAGTTATCGACGTATGCTTTCATGTGCTCTTCCATGTAATCCTCCCTAAAATGACTGTCCGCCAACTTGGGAGAGTAATTTAACGGGGCATATTCCAAATCCCGGAATCCCTCCTCCCGGTTGCGACACCATATCCGTCGCCCGTGGCGGGTATCATCGAGATCCCACGCGCAGAAGGGAATAATAACCGACTTAAATTCCAACCCCTTGGATTTATGTATCGTGAGTATTCGCACGGCATCCGTTTCCTCGGAAGTGGATAACACCTTTTTATCTTTCTCTTTCTCCCACCATTCAAGGAACACCGGCAAACTATTCGTGTTATTCCGTTCATATTCAAACAGGATATCTTGAAAAGCGATCAGATAAGGCAGCTCTTCCGTACGGTTCTTCAACCCGAAAGCCTCGATAATCTCTTCCGTGATCTCGAACAGGGAACCCGAAACCAATCGTTCCGGTTCACGCAGAAACGGTATATCAAGCGTGTCGAGAAAACTCTCCGCCTGTCCGCCCGCCTTGAAAAGTTCGTCGTCTTCCGCCGTGTTCTCCCCTTTCACGAATGTACGGTAATTGTAAAGCAACACGGTACGGTTTACAGCATCATACGGCTCCACCATATAACGCAGCACGTTGATAATCAACTCCACGTAAGGCGACGATGACACGTACAACGAATCGTTGGAAATAAAAGTCACGGGAAAAGGTATTCCCTCCCGTTTATTATATTCTATCAGGTAATCGGCGGCAAAAGCCCCCTCCTTGCCGTTACGGACCAAGATAACACAATCTTTCAGATGACCGCCGCGACGCACGGTATCATTGACAATAGCCACGACCTCTTCCATAATAGCGGTATCACTTCCCTCCTCTTGCTTCTCTTCGCCGAAACGAATTTCCACGTACCCGTTACCGGGACGGCTAACCAACTGTTCCGGTTTATTATATGCCTCCGCGATCGAGCGGGAATAAACATTATCCTCCCCGCATTCCGCGTCATACAATTCCTTCAATTGTCCCGCCGCCTGCACGAAAAAACGATTGTTAAACTCCACGATCTCCCGGCTACTTCGCCAATTATGCCCCAACACGATATTATCAGTCCCGAAAGCCGTAAAATCACGTTCCACGCCCTCCGCCAACAAGCGCCAATCCCCGTTGCGCCAACGGTAGATACTCTGTTTCACGTCGCCTACAAGCATCGCCCGTCCGCCCTCGGCAAGCGTGTTCACGATCAGCGGACGGAAATTCGCCCACTGCATAGTGGAAGTATCTTGAAACTCGTCAATCATCACGTGCTTGTAGAAGTTTCCCGTCTTCTCGAACAGGAAAGAAGTATCGTTACCCGCGATCAGAGTATTGAGCAAACGGGTTGTGTCGCTCAACAACATAAGTCCTTTCTCGTCACAATAATCCCGGACTTCCCCGTACAAATCATTCAATATTCCCAATTGATAAAGGTTACCCGACAACAAACGAGCCGACACGTAATCCCGGAGATGCTCGTCATAAAACTCCACGCTCTCCCGCAACCACGTGTTCAACGTCGTGTAAGCATCCTCCACGCGGGCACGACCGGCGGCATCCATGCTTTTGGTCACCCACTCGTCGGGATTATCAACTGCCTTACGGATAGTAGCCGTGATGCCATCCAGATTTTTATCCTTCAATTTATAAAAGTGAGTGACCGCCGAACGTTTGCCTCCCTTGAAATCCTCGACACGCAGTCCCTGCTCTTCCATAAACCTACACCCCGTTCGCCCGTATTCTTGCAATCGTTTCTCGAACCCGGTAATAATACCTTGCAGGAAACGCTTGTATATTTTCAAGAAATCCCGGTCACTAAAACGCTCTTGTACATCCTTATCGAAAAGCATATAACTCTCGCCGAAAAGTTCTTTTCCCAACTCGGCAATTTTTGACTTCACGCTCCACGAACGGGCATCCTCCACGCTATCATTCATCAACTCGGTAATCCACGCCCCCAACTCCCTGTCCTTGTTCATACGCTGCATCACTTGATCGACAGCACGCTGCAAAACGTAATCACTGTCCAACTCCACGTTATAACCGGGGAATATACCGAGTTCCCGGGTAAAAGCCTTAATCACACGCTGGAAAAAACGATCGATCGTCGTTACCGCTAGCCGCCCGTAATCATGCAGGATCAGCGTGCGCAACACTTCCGCGCGGGCTTTCACCTGTTCATCCGACAACCGCAACGATCGCTTCAAATCCTCCCGGTAATCGCTCTTCTGCCCTTCCGCCAACTTATTCAACTCTCTCACGATACGGGATTTCATCTCTTCCGTTGCCTTATTCGTGAACGTAACCGCCAGAACGTTCTTGTACTCCAACGGGGAGTTAAAAACGATCTTGAAGTATTCCATCGTCAAAGCAAAAGTCTTTCCCGCACCCGCGGAAGCCCGATAAACTTGCAACATACAATTGAAAATTGAAAATTGAAAATTGAAAATGAAAGGTATTCCTATATTTTCAACTTCAATTTATGATACAAAATTGAAAATGGAAAACTGTAAAAATAATAGTCCTCACGTCCGGGAATATATCATTTTCAATTTTCCATTTTCAACTTTCAATTAATTAGAGTCTTGACGTCAATATCGCCCTCACGTTATCCACGTTCACGTCGTCAATGCCGCCCAAGGCAAACATCCCCCGGTCACGGAAACGTTTCTCGATACGGTCGATAGTGTCGATTCCCACGCCGTAATCGGATAAACGGGTTTTCACTCCCAATTCATTGAAAAATTGTTCCGTTCGAGCGATAGCTTGATCACAGGCATCGGGTTGAGTTGGGTCAATATTCCACACCCGTGAGGCATATTGCAACAGTTTTTCCCGACGTTTCATCTTCGTGGCGCTCATTACTCCCGGCAAAACGATTGCCAGTGTAATCCCGTGATCCAACCCGTTGAATGCGGTCAGTTCATGACCTATATGGTGAGTGGACCAATCCTCGGTTACACCGCAAGCTATCAACCCGTTTAGCCCCATAGTGGCAGCCCACATGAAATTTGCCCGATCGTCATAGTTCGGCGTTTCATCCTGAATCAAACGAGGTCCGATCTCGATCAAAGTCTTCAGAATAGATTCGGAGAAACGGTCTTGTATTTCGGCACGTTCCATGAAAGTATAGTACTGTTCCATCACGTGCACGAAAGTATCCACGATACCATTAGCCACTTGACGCGTCGGCAGTGAATACGTCACCGTCGGATCAAGCACGGAGAACTTCGGGAACACGTGTTGTGAACGAAACGCCAGCTTCTCTTTCGTGGATTCGCGGGTAATTACGCCCCCGCAATTCATTTCCGACCCCGTGGCGGGTAACGTCAACACGGTCCCGATAGGAAGTGCCGCGTTGATCTTTGCTCCCTTGGCAACAATATCCCACGGTTCGTTGCCCTCGAAGCATATTGCGGCAGCAATGAATTTCGTCCCGTCGATCACGGAACCACCACCCACCGGAAGCAGAAAGCCCACGTTCTCACGTTTTGCCAACTCCACGGCACGCATCAGCGTCTCGTAATGCGGGTTCGGTTCTATCCCGGGGAATTCCACGATATCAAATCCTTGCAGGGCATCCATAACCTGAGCGTATACCCCGTTTTTCTTGATACTCCCACCGCCGTAAGTCATCATGATCTTCATTCCACGGGGAATCCATTTCCCGATTTCAGCAATCTTTCCTTTCCCGAAAAGTATTTTTACCGGATTGTAATAATTGAAATTTTCCATGCTTTAAATTCGTTTATATCTGTTCCATTATTTTAGTTTCATCTTTTATCCGCTTGTCGAGAGTTGCGATATAATCCATGATATACACGGACAATTTATTATCAACGTTAGCTTTCTGCAGCGTCTTTGCTGCAGCTTCCAACAAGGCCTTTGCCCCGGAAAAATTCCCGTCTTTCTCGTAAAGCCAAGCAAGATTGACCGCGGCTTGTGCCGCCACGTTCGGTTTCAACGCCAACGCCGCCTCCCATATCCGGCGTGCCTCCGGTATGTTCTCTTCTTGGAATAACTGATACCCCAAACTTAACAAACGATTGCCCGTGTATATCCGGCGTTTCTCCGGTGTCCACATCGGAGTCAGTCGCTCGGCATAACTCCATCCCTTGTCATAGAAGAAGTTACAAATCGTGGCGTAATCATCCTCACCCTCGTACACGCTATGCTTCACTTCCATTTTCTTGCTATTCATCGAATCCACCACTTGTCCGTTAGCATCATACAAACGAACGAGTATATTATCATCCAATAGCAAACGACCTGAAAAATCAAGATTAAATTTACAATATTCCACGGCAAGCACGTGCGTCAACCGGGAATTTTTCCCCAACGCCCGAATTTCTTCCGGGGTTACAGGCTCCGGTTCGAAACCATCAGGCACGTATAACGGCGTCAACCCTAACCCTCTTACCAGCAACACGGGACGCAACCCGTTACGCAAGCCGTCACGAAGCCCGTCATAGAAGCAATTCACCAGATTATCCCGCCTCAACCGCAAGGAAGTATATAATTGCTGTGCCGAGAGAGAATCCGACACGTGAACGATCTTCCGGTCTATAAACATTACCTGTGCATCACCACTCCCCAGATTAATTCCCCCCGGTTTCAACACATCAATATCCAATACTTTGTAGCTGCCACACGACACGAGACAACCCAATAACAGACACGCCCCTATTGTTCGCCAAGCGGTCCTTAAACTATATCTTACACTATTTCCCATGAAGTTATTCCTTTAATTCAATATTCAAACTTGCAAAAACCAGACCATAATTCGTCATTGACATCCGAAGATGGTAGTATTACGATGTTTTAAAATTAGACATATTCCGGAAAATAACCAAGACTAGCGTGACAAAGTTTTATTTTTCACGGTATTTAACGAAAACACGGGTAAGCGTATAAACAATTCTCGATTTAATTCACTATGTTTGTTGTTATTAAACAATAAATTAAATACAGACCAACCATGAGATACCTGAACCCCAAGGCAGACCTGACATTGTGGAGAACTCTGATAAGGTTATTGATGGCTTACAATTGATTTTCGTGGAATTGCCAAAATTCACACCGCACATAGGGTACGAGAAATTCTGGGATATTATCAGCGTCGAAAAAACACTCTATTACAGTGCAGAACAACGAGGATTAGCGAAAGGAATTGAAAAAGGATTAGCAGAGGGAGAAAAGAAAAAACAACGAGAAATCGCCGAGAATATGAAATCTTTTGGCATAGCACCGGATATTATTGTTCAAACGACCGGACTCTCTCTCGAAGAAATAAATCTATTATAATCCCTTCCATATTAAGGTTGGACAGATTACATACCCGAAGTCGGTATTTGCTGTTATCCTCCAAAGTCAGTCTTTTCGCGCAAATATACGTGAAAGAGCATGGAGGTTCCATGATTGATGCTATACGAAAATTCTATCATTCCAAAACCTACAAGAAACTGGAAAATGAAAGTACTAAGTTGTGACATTACAGTCCCGTGGCTTTGTACGAGGAATTCATGGAGGAAATTTCTTGAAATAATCATAACAAACTATGCTTTGAAAAGAGTATTCTCCGTGTTTCATGGCACTTACCTATTGACCAAGTATTGACTAAGTCCTGACCAAGTCCTGTCTATACAGGAGTTAGTCAGGACTTAGTCAGAACCTAGTCAGGAGTTGGTCGCCATAATATACGGAGAGAATAGTATAAATATTTTTGTATTACCCTGAAAAAAGTTTACTGTAAACCATAGTAAACCAATGTCAGAATTA
>NZ_CAUFYA010000020.1:0-79683 GCF_959596855.1 uncultured Butyricimonas sp. | reverse complement strand
AAAATGAAGAAGTTGCTTCTATTATGCTGTGTGGCTTGTTTGGCGCTCGGATTCTTTCTCGGGCGTGGAACAACAGAAGAAATAATAATCGAAAAGAATGTACCGGGTAAAACGATCCGGGACACGATAACTAATATTGTAGCTGATACGGTCTATCAGGATAGCGAGATTCAATATAAACTCGTGTACAAGACAGATACGATTTATAAAGATGTCCCCGTGATCGATCGGGGGGAAAGTATCGCGGAAACAATCCGGGACTGGAATCGAACAAGAGAATACAATAAACTACTTTTCGATAACGAATCCGGCAAACTGTCCATAGTCCTCTCTGTGCAGTATAACGAATTGCAAAAGCTATCCTATTCCTTTACCCCGATGCACAAGGAAACCACGATAGTGAAGAAAAGAGTATTCGTGCCTTTTGTTTCAGCCTCTTTCTACACGAATAACACGTTTTCAGCAGGAGGTGGGTTCTTCTATTATAACCTAGGATTTAGGGCAGAATATTCGTCTAATGTCTTAAATTTCGGGGTGATGTATAAGTTTTAGCTCTATTGTGAAAAATATTTGTGGTGAAACGGAGAATTTTGGGTAAGATTTATATTTTATAGATATAGCAGTTTGTTATAGAGTATAACAGCTATTTGACGAAATAAATACTGTTTTAATAGCTATTAATGTCATTAAATTGATAATTAAATTGATAATTCCGATTTTTAGTATGATATTTGCGTTGTAAATTTACATGCATTCGTACATATAGAGTAATTACCTATAAAAAAATAGACGCATGAATTCAAGTAATAATACATTATTGAAGCCTCCTGTGATTATGGCAATATTCCAATTGAAAATTTCTCCCAATAGAGACGTGAAATTTTCAAATTTAATTGCTAATGATGAAAATATAAAAAGAATATTTCCACAAAGAAGTGACAACTATCATTCTCATTTAGGCTTGGGGACTATTGCACCGGGTATTTCTACCATAAAGGTAAAGGCAGATACAAAGATTAATAGTTATACTTATTTTTCGGAGGATAAAAAAGAAAAATTCATCATTGATACAGATAGTGTTACATATATAACAGAAAATATATATACAGGATGGGAGTCTTTCAAGAAAAAAATATTTACATGTGTACATTTGATATGGGAGCAACTACAAGAATATGATATAGATAGAACATCTGTCAGATTTGTAAATAAGTTTACTATAGATTCATTTATGAATCCTTTAGACTATTTTACAAAAACAATATCAAGTTCAACGGAAGAAATTATATACCCATTGAATAAATATACTTTTAGGCTATTTCTTGAAATACCAGAATTTGACAGCGTTTCAATTGTAAATCACGCTTTAGAGCCTACTGAAATAAAAGACAGGGTAGAATATTTTTTAGATATAGATGCTTTATGCTTAGAAAAAATTCCTATTAAATGGGAAGCGATTGAAGATAAATTAGAAAAATTGCACGAAGTAAAAAACAATATTTTCTTTGACTCATTAACTGATAAAACTAAGGAATTATGCAATTAAATACTATAAGTGCTGGAATTATTCCATTGACTATAACTGGAACAATGATGATATCTTCTATTAATGTTTTTAGTCAAGACGTGCACAGTTCGATTATTTGCGAAACACCCGATCCTGCTAATGATTATTTAAATTCTGCTGATGAAAATATTTATACAAATATGGTGTTAAAACTAAATTTTGAAAAGTATTTGAAGGCATGGAGATACAATACTATGTTTTTTTCATTTTCAGATCAAATAACGAAAGAAGATAATTTTCAAAAAATAGTATCAATGGGTAAACATGCCGTCCCATTTATTTTAGAAGAAATAAAACAAAATCCATCATCCTTAGTATGGGCATTAAATATTATATACAACAAAACAATTTCACAAAATAACATCACAATAAAAGAGGCTTGTCGATTATGGGTGAAGACATTAAACAATATATAATTGACACTTTTCCCAGTCTTGCATCCGATCCTTACTTTAAAATAACAAGCCCTAAGGATATATGCTATAATTGCATAGCATGGGCGTATGGATTATATAAAGATAGATGGATGCAATTTGATACAACACCTAAATTAGATGGCGTATGGTTTTGGTGGCCTGAGGGAATTGTTGTCGATAGTAGTGTAAATGCTTATGTGGAAGCTTTTAAAACTAATGGATTTGAATTATGTGATAATGGAGATAAGGAGGATGATTTTATAAAAATTGCTTTATATGAGAAAAATGAGGATGGTTTATTAAAATGTTCTCATGCTGCACGCCAGAAAAGAGATGGTAGTTGGATGAGTAAATTGGGACCAAGTCATGATATAGTGCACGGAGATCCATATTTAATTGAAGGCGATGCATACGGGAAGGTGTCTTGCTTCATGAAAAAAAGATTTTCGTAATGTATGAACGAGGAAATCACTCCTCGTTTTTTTCATTTTCTCACCACATAATCTATTACTCTCCTGTTTTTTTGCTCGAAGTCGATTGAATATTCAATTAGGGGCGAAGTTGAAAGAGGCTTATGGTCTATTGGGGGAATTTAGTTTGTCCTTTGTGTAGGGAAAAAGTTTGCATATTGTTTGCAAATGAGTTCGTTGTTGTATGTAAATATGTAGTTGTTAGTATGTTGCGGTGTGTTTGACTTAGCTTTGGGAGCAGAGGGTCGCAGGTTCGAATCCTGTCACCCCGACGGAGAATCAGACAGTTACGAAAGTAGCTGTTTTTTTATTGCCTTGATTTTTGGGCGAAATGGGTGGTTCCCGTCAACCATAACGTCAACCGATGAGATAATATTTCTCAAATTGTGTGTTCCGAACGTTTCCTTCGCACAAGGAAACGTTCGGAAATTAACTTTACAGCGTTAAAGCAATTTTGCTTTATTTCACGATTACCGTGTACATGGAATCCAGTTCAACCGTGTACCCCTCGTTCTCGATACGGATATTTATCACGTATCGTCCCGGCGGCACGGTGTGATTGTAAGGCAATTTTATAATCCCCGCTCCCTGCATCGAGAACTGACTTGTCGCTTCCGGGTGCTCTCCGGTTATATTCTTGATCGAATACTTGATAGGGGCGGTTCCCAGAATCCCCTCTATGGATGTACTTTGCCACGGGATTTGAAACTCTATTTGCCTCGCGTCAATCTCCGGGTCTAACACCGCTTTCACGATCATACTGTCCGGCGCGTACACAGCGTCCCGTGTTTCTAAATACCCGACTGTTATATCCTGACATCCCGCCACGATCAACAGCAGTCCGATAATACTTGTAAATATCCCTCTCATAATTTTCAATTTTACATTTTGCATTTTCAATTGTTACAGTCGCGTGAGTTGATAGGTATAGTCCAACGCGTGTACCACCCCGTTCGTCACTTCAATATCGGCGGAGGCGATCGAGGCCATGTTCCCGCTAACGGGAGCGTGTATTCTTAATCCTTCCGCCCCGATGTCGGGAATACCGCCGTACCCCGATTTCGTCCGGTAAACACGTAGTTCGACACCCGATAAAGTTTTTGTCATTGTTCCGCCCGTGAGCGTCCCTTTCACCTCGTGAGCACATTCGGATTTCATCATCTTTCCCGCGATAACATGGGATAAAAGCATCTCCCGGCACAAGTCAGCTGGAATATCCTTTACCCGGTTATAGACAGGTTCCCAATCATCATCTATCGTTTTCACGAGAAACTGTTCGATAGATAAATTCGTCACCCCGAAAAACGTGATCTCTTTATACCCGGGGTTCGTCCCGTCGAACACGTCTTTCAGCCCGGCGTGTTCTATCAATATCATCGTGGAATCCCAATCTCCCGGCTGGCTCTTGAAATACTCCCACATCGTGCAATCGTGCTTCCCGTTCGCCAAACCCGAATCGTGGTAATAATCCTCGCACGAGCAAAGAATACCAAACAAACCGATTAAAAATATATATCCTTTCATAATTCCAACATTTTACATTAATAAGTATAACCGTTTCTTTTCCAGTAGGGTGTTTGTAGCATCAGGGTGTTATCGTAGAACGCCATTTTTCCCACGGGAAGAAACAACGCGCCGTCTTTCACGTCCTGTTCGGTCAAGGTTTTGAACTTCCCTTTTAACCTCTCCCGGTAGTTCCCGTTTCGCACGCAATCGAAATACCTCGTGGAAAATCCCTCCACGAAAAACTCCCGCTCCCTCTCGTCTTGTATCTCGTCTTGCAAATCGACATCCGTCCCGGCGTAATCCTTCACCCCTGCGCGGTTACGGATGCGGTTCAAGTCAATTCTAGCCCCGCCGTGATCCCCGACACGTGCTTTACACTCTGCCCGCAGCAGAATAATATCCGCCAAACGGATAATAATTTCATTCGCGATATAAGATTTAATTTGCCCCTTTTGGTTACCCGACTCGTAAGTGATAACTTGTTGATACTTTTGCACGTAAGCGTTTCCTTTCGTTATCGTCGTGGAAACCTTCGCCATGCTGTCAAGTTTATAAAAATATTCCTCTCGCCGTTGATCTTCCGGGTCGGGAAACATCTTGTAAACGGTCGAGTTGCTTATCAAAAGTCCCCGGCGAGCCGTGGATGGTGTTGTCAAGGGGACAATTGGCCACCACTGGCAAAATCCAGCCAGATAAGCACCCCATCCTTTTAAATCATATTCCGAATTTTCAAAATCATACTCGAAAATACCTTCCCGGCTATTCCCGGGAATCACTTTCTCGCAGACTTCTTTCATGTGCCCCGCTAACTGATAACTGTTATCCGAGATCACGGAATCACATTCCAGTATCGCCAGTTTTAACAATTCCGGTTCTTTGTTCACTACCGCTTTCCACGCGTACAGGTGTGCCAGTATGGCGTGACATGTCCCGGAGGAAACCGCTTGTTTACTCGTTATCGGGTTTCCCTCTATATCTTTTAACTCGTCCGCCACGGGTAACAACGTGATCGCCTCCCTTAAATCGACGATACATCGTTCCGCCACCTTCTGCCATGCTGTCCGGCTTTTCATCCCCACGTCTTCCGCGTGAACGATCAAGGGTACATCCCCCCAGTTTTGCAACATGTAGAAATACACGTAAGCCCGAATCCCGAGGGCTTGTCCCCGGAAGAAATTATATTGCTCGCTTGTCAGCGCGGCACGGTCAATGTTATCCAGTATCAGGTTAGCCTCGTTAATCACTTTATACTCGTTGTTCCAATTGATGCAAGCGTGCGTCGGCGTCCAACCTCGCGATAGATCGTTGTTACTTGGATTCGTCCAAATACCTAGCACGTCAAAAGGTTGCCCGCGGTCACGATATTGTGCCGATACATTCCTGCCTATATTATAACGAAACGTTTGGTGCAAACCGTAATTCGCCGCGTTCAAATCACTCGCGTTCTTCCAGTAATTCAAACTTGTCACACCCGTGTCGGATTCTACCGTCAAGAAATCATCACAAGATGATAATGACAACGCCAACAATATAAATACATATATCCTTTTCATACCTTTAAAATATCGCTGTTATACCAAGGGTTATTTTCCGGTTCAATGGATAATTACCGAGTTCATCCACGCCCGTCATTATATTTACAGATTCCGGGTCTGCACCGGAATAATTCGTTATCGTGAAGAGGTTTTCCCCCGACACGAAAACCCGTAAGCCCATGCCAGTCTTTTTCTTCCATCTCTCCGGCAACGTGTACCCGATGGCGAACGTTTTCAACTTCAAGTAACTGACATTTTCCACGTTAGCCGTCGTGTAGGAATTGAAACTGCCTAACCCGCTCTCCAAGCGGTTCAGCGGGAAACTCGTGTTATCCCCCGGTTGCCGCCAGAAAGAAACCTTGTTTAAATCCACGTAGACGGGCGTCACGCTTTCATCCGGAGTCAGCCCGAGCGTTGTTCCCACCGAAGCCCCGCGGGCGGCGTTCAGCAGGTGGCGGCTGATAACGAAATTGAAAAGCACGTTCACGTCAAACCCTTTCCATTCTAGGGTAGAGATAATTCCCCCCTGCGCGAAAGGAGCGGGTGCGCCCGCGTATACCCGGTCACTCGAGTTTACCACCCCGTCACCGTTCACGTCATACACCACCCGATCGCCCGCCCGGTAATACTGCGTGTTATTATCACTCGTGAGCGGGGAATCCTTCCCGTTTTTAAACATCCGGGGTACTTCTTTATCGTCGTTATAAATTCCCCCGGTTTTCAACACGTAAAGACCGTTCAGCGGTTTCCCGATGATGTTCAAATTCGTCGTGCTGTTTTCCGTCTGGAAATCCCGCTTGTTCTCGCTTTTTTCAAGTCGGTTCCAGTTCCGGGCGATGTTAAACGATATATTCCAGTTCAACTTCTCGCTCCTGATGGCGTTCCATTTCACCTCGAACTCGATCCCCTCGTTGCTGATCGCGTAAGCGTTGCGCCATTGTCGATTGAAAGCGGAATAATTACCGGGCAACATCACGGGATAAAGTAATTTGTCCGTGTAGCGGTAATAATAGTCCACGACAACCCCGAAACGATGATCGAAGAAATCCAAGTCCAAACCGAAATCGTACTGTCCCGTTTCCTCCCACGTCAGGTATTTATTGCTTAATCCTCTTGCCAAATCGGGATGGATGGTCGGGTTGCCGAGGTAAGGATCACCCGGTGAAAAAGAGCCTTGTGCGATATACGGCTGATCGAACTGCTTGCCCGACTTCCCGTAAGAAACCCTGAGTTTCCCGTGATACAGCACGTCCCCGCACCAGCCCATGAAAGGCTCCTCGCTGAACGTCCACGCCACGGCGTAAGAGGGAAATGTTCCCCATCGCACGTTTTCCCCGAACTTTGAACTGGCGTCCCGGCGCAAGGTGACGGAAAGGAAATACCTCTCGAGGTAGTTGTAATTCAGACGCCCGAACACGCCGACGCTCGTGCTTACCTCCCGCCCGGTAATTCCGTCTTTCAAGGTGCGGTTATCGTTCACGTTGTAGACATTACCGTACCAAGAAATATAATGAATCAAATCGCTCGGGGAATCTTTACCCCACGTCCCGATAGAGTTTCTCTCGTCTTTTTGTACCGACAAACCGAGTAGAACGTCAACCGTGTGTTTTTCAACAAACGTGTGCCTGTAAGTCAAAAGATTCTCGTTTATCAACATGAGGTTTCTCTCGATCTGGCCGGAAGAATAACTTTCCCCGTACTCGTCCAAACCCGAGGGCATGAAGAGATTTTGGTTTTGCTGCGTGAAATCCAACGCCACGGAGGATTTTAATTTTAACCCCTTCACGATCTCGAGAGATAAATCCAAGGAGGTTCGTACCCGGTAAGACTCGTTGTCTTCTTTTATCGTGTTGAAACGTTTAATCATCTCGTCGAAAGCGGGCGTACCCGCGCCCGGCATAACGGTTGACATGGTAAGTAATTCGGACGGGATTTGTTCCAGTTCTTGCCCCGACGTGAAACCCGTGTAGACAGACAGGCGGGAAGCACGTTTACGTCCCGTCCGGGCAAGGTAAAAGCGCAAGTTGGATTCAACTTTCGGCAAGGGCTTGATAAAGAAATTCGCCAGCAGGTTCACCCGGTCAAATCCCGTGTTCCTCAATACCCCCGACTCGTCGTAATACCCCAATCCCACGTTATAAGAAACGCTTGGTGTCCCCCCGCTTAACTGCAAGTTCGCGTTCAGCACCTTGGCGGTTCTGAAATAGTACTTGAAGAAGTTCGTAGAATTGTTGTAGAACGGGTTCAAACTGTCCTGATAGGCTGCCATTCCCGCCCCATCACCTTTATTCCAGAAGTAATTGTAGTGCATGTTCTCGTTGTACGACTCCCGGTACGAGTTAACGTACTTGTACGTGTTTGTCGAGGCATCGAAATAGGCTTGTTGGAAATCCCGTAACGCCTCCAAGCGCAGTTTTCTCTCGGCGTTTCCCCCGGTTAGTTCCGGCAAAGAGGGATCGAAAGAGAAAGTGTAGGAAAAATTCGCGCTTACCTTTGCCCTCTGGTTCAAACGCCCGCTTCTCGTGGTGACAAGAATAACCCCGTTCGCGGCTCTTGAGCCGTATATCGCCGCGGAAGCCGCGTCCTTCAAAACCTGCACGCTCTCGATGTCGTTCGGGTCTATTTCACTTAGCGTGTTTGTACCCGTGACGGGCGAGGTGAAAGATTGCATCGGCACGCCGTCAATCACCCACAGGGGATTGGAAAACCGTTGCTCTCCCTCGATGTCAAAAGAATTATAACCCCGTATATTGATGGACGTTCCCCCGCCGCCGGGCGCACCCGTCATGTTGGTGACGTTCATTCCCGAAACCCTGCCTTGCAGCAGGTTCGCGATGGAGGGAGAGGGTATATCTTTTATGTCTTCCCCGCTGACGGTACTCATGGCTCCCACCACTTCCCGCCTCCGTTGTGTCCCGTAAGCGATAACCGTCACCTCGTCGAGAGTGGATACTTTTTCTTTCATCGTCACGAGTAGGGGGCGCGTGTTACTGTCAAGATTTACCCGTGTCGTTTCGTACCCGATGAACGAGAATACGAGCGTTCCTTTCTTCACGGGAAGCACGAGGACGAATGTCCCGTCTTGCCCCGTCACGCTTCCTACCGTGGTGCTATCCAAACGGACGGTAACCCCCGGGAGAGGAATCCCCTCTTTATCCACCACTTTCCCTTTCGCCGGGTGGCTCTCCACGCGGGTGGAATCCCTCGCCCCGGCGTTCGCCAGTAGCGGGAATCCCAGCAATAACAACATGATTAAACGGGTAATCATGTTTACCGTCATTCTCCCGGACGGTAAATTTCGATTAAAAACTTTCCTGTCATAAGTTTTTTTCATAACTTTGATTGTTAGTTAATTTGTAATTTAATTAGCGCGAAATGGGGTGGTATTCGATGTTTTGCTGACTAGGAATACCCCCTTTTTCATTTTTCCTGTTCTTCCTCTTCTATGGTCACGTGCTGTTCTCCCGGTATCGTCTTCATCTTGTTCTGCAATATTCCCGGAAAATAGAGTTCGATGATTCGTTCCATGCTTCTCAAATGTTGTAAACTGTAAGCGTAATAGTGACCGATAATGCATTTCATCTTTGTCAACTGGTACATGAATTGACCGTAATGTTCCAGACGCTCGCTCATCTTGCGCTTTTTTCTTTTCTCTCCTTCTTTTTCCATGAAGTAATACCCGTACACGTGGTACACTTCCACGTAGTGCATTTCCATTTGGCAATGATTCATCACGCGCAGCAACTTGACTATTTTCTGTTGCGTGTTGTACAGGATTTGTAACTTCTCGTGTTCCGGGACATCTTCCCGCGCCGAGGGGCAAAGCAACATGGCTTCATTCAAGAAGAATTGTTTTAATTCTTCGTCACTCATAATTTCGTGGTCTTCTTTCATTTCATTGTTTTTAGTTAGGTTTTAATATTAATCATTCAGCAAGCTGTAAAGAAATGTCTAAACTCGCATGACGAAAGATTCTTTCCTGTTTCACAAAAAATTTCTTTGCGCTTAATCAATAATCCCTATAGGGTATCTAAATACCCCTGCAAAATCTCTTAATTTACCTCAAATTAGTACTCATGAAGTCAAAAATTAAATTATACGTTATTGATAATATTAAGAAACGCCGTGTTGATAAAGGATGGAGTCAACGTTATTTAGGTGACTGCCTTAATGTTTCCCAAGGATTTATTCAAAAAATAGAAGATACTAAATCTGATAAATCATACAATATAGACCATCTAAATGAATTAGCTAAAATCTTTAAATGCTCTATTAAAGAATTCTTTCCAGATATACCATTATAATTTTATATATACTCTCATAATTTCAAGTTTTAAATTATTACCCCATATATTTACACGAAAAAAAACGTGGTACTGTTATCGCTATCTATGATAGAGGTACCGCTAAGAACCCTTCCTACAAATAGAAACAACAGCCCACGCTTATGCTTGAACTACTGTCTATCTTGTAGGAATAAAAATATTAGCGGTTTTCTATCACAAGATTATGACATTATATTTTCAATGCGGACTCTTCCGCACCTAATTTTTCAACTTCTGCAAATATAAAATATTTTTTACAAAAATCAAACATTTAATCTTTTTATGGCTATGTTCTCATAAAAATTCTTCTTTTAAATAGGCAAAAAGAAACGGTTCTACCTTTCCCGTGTAGTTTATTACTTTTGAACTAGACTATAAAAGTACGTTATTAACTTCAAACGCAAATATATGGTATAATTATTATTATACCATATATTGTATGAAAAATCTTTCCTTTAGGATAAATTTATTTTTGAAATGGAAACTACAAAGAAACCCAAAGAGATAAAAAAGACTGAAATTGAATTATTTATAATCAATAAGGTAAAAGAGTTAAGAGAAGCAAAGAAAATCGGTCAAAAAAGATTGTCTTTGGAATTGAAATTGTCAATTTCTTACGTGGGGCAAGCTGAAGATGTTTATAACGATGCAAAGTATAACTTTAATCACTTGAACGAGATTGCAAGGTTTTTCAACGTTCCTTTCTCTTATTTCTTTCCCGAATTTCATCTTGAAAAAGATTGTATAGAAGATTATTTGGAAAAACACCCTAAGGTAAAAGCTAGGTACGAAAAAATGGCTAAGAACTACGAGGAAAAAGAGCGAAAGAAACTTGAAGAAAAGGAAAGGAAGAAAGCAGAGAAAGCTGCGGCAAAGAAAAAAGCCGTGAGAACGAAGAAGAAATAGAAGATTTCATGCAGGGCGAGAATTTTTTGGCTTATAACTCCGAGTATCTAAAAAAGATAGATTTCAGTAGAGATTATGAAATAACAAGAGAGGGCAATGCCCTCTCTCTTTAGTCTTCAAAGATGCTTTCCCCCTGCCCTCGCTTTATTACACCTCTAAATTTGCGGTTAGAATTAAAAAAACGCACGTCATTCTTGACTTGATTCGCTCATGTAAACACTCACGTCACTGCAATCTTGACTTAAATCAAATGTTCGTTCCACTGTTAAATAACTTTGGTAAATCGGGTCACTGAAACGCAAAGTTGATTTTCTACTTTGCACTTCAATAGAGAAAGAACCGTCCGCCTCTGTGGTAGTGGTATTAACGGAAACACCATTAACCATTTCATCTACCACGATCCCACCAATTGGAGATTGGGTTGATTGATCGTAAACGTGTCCGCTTACAGAGGTCTGTACAGCCGGAGCAAATGCGGTGAACGATAAACACATCGTGCCGACCGCCACTAAACATACTAGCATCAATTTTTTCATAATTGCACAAATTTAATATTAATAAAATAATGCGCGCATAAAAAACTATCTCTGAATGTATATACTCATGTAAGTTAAGAATATTATTTTACAAAAAAAATAGAAAACACAAAGTTGTAAAAGCAAGATACAGTTAAATAGGATAATTCTTGAAAATTCACGTGATTATGCCTTTATAGTTATGTTGTGGAAATATTTATAGCATACTTTTTGCTGATTTATTGTATCCCAGCAATAGCAATGTTTTACAAAAAATGCAAGTATGATTATTGCTATTAGAATAGGAACATTTATTCCTAAATTATTCTATTTTCCCCAAAGATTATTTGATTTGAAATTTTATAAAGTGTAGTGTAATTTATAATCATTATAAGGAAAAGAAGTCGTAATTAGCCCTATTTACATCAAAAAATGATGCTTTTTGATCATGCTAATACGGGAAAAACATTAAAGTTTATCGAAATTACAGGTTTCGTTCAATAGAGTTGAGCTATTTTTAATAAAGTTGAATATTAGTTTAACAAGCCGATAAACAAATGTACGAAAATATATGCAAAGTGTAAACACGTGTAAAAAAGAAAGAGAAAAAATCGGCGAAAAAAATTGCTAAAGGGAAAACATAAGTGTACCTTCATAGCCGGAGATTGGATGATACTCGATTAAATTGCGGTGAAAACCCGTTGAATATTCGATGTATTCCCGTGTCAAAGACGAATCACTTTCGTTTCACTCCCGTATCAAAGGCGTTCGGGGATGTGATTGAAACGGGAGTGACAGGCAGGAGAATAGGAATTGTACAATTTTTGGATAGATAAATGTAATGGATTATGGGGATAAATGTACTAAGATAGTCGGGAACCCGCCGGTGAGTTTTCCGCGGGACATAAATGCTTATGCTATGGAAAACAATAGACCGGGTGTCACGACACCTTTAGAGATAGCCAGTTACGAAAATGACGGGATATTTATTCGTGGAAACGATTATTACAAGAAATGCCCCTATGCGGATATACTCCACGTGGAGGCCTCGGGTAGTTACAGTACATTTTATTTGAAAAATGCTTCTCGGCTCGTTGCCGCACGGCGTTTGGCAACGATCGAGCGCAAGTTACCGGACAACCATTTTGTCCGCGTCCACCGTGGTTTTATCGTGAACAGGCATCACGTTGATGCCTACACGGGTACGACGGTACGGGTAGGGGAAAAGTGGTTCCCGGTAGGGGATTGTTACAGGAAGAAGGTGTTAGATTGTTTGAATATTCTTGATGCCTTGAATTAATATTAACCACGCCTCGTCGGTTGATTTGTCGACGGGCTACCGTGGTGTGGGGTGTTTCGTTGGAATGAAATTGCGGATTGATTTTTGCCCGAAGGGGCGTTCATGTCGTATTTCGGGGTGTTCGTGAAAACACGTCGGCTCTTTATGAAAAACAGTTGGAGAAGGGGTACCGGGGGAGCTATCTTTGTCATAGAAACTAAAAAAAAATAGACTATGGCAAAGACAGAAGACATCATTCGGGGAAAAATAGGCAACACGGTTTTTTACCGGGTAGGGGGTGAAACCCGCATGAGAAGTGCCGCGTCAAATTATCTCGACGCGGACACGGACAAACAACGGGAGAACCGTTCCCGGTTAAGGGTTGCATTACGTTTTTATCAACGTGTGCCGGAGGCTTGTTCGCGGGAAGCGTGGAAGATCGCGGCGGCGGGTTCCACCACGAGCGGGTATAATCTTTTCATGAAGCAAAATATGATGGTATTCAAGCCTGACGGGAAGATCGGGGATTTTTCACGCTTGCAATTGTCGGCGGGATTGTTGCAGAAAGTGGATAATCTGGTCGTGACAGCGGGGAAAGACGACACGGTGACGTTGGCGTGGGATAAAGAGGTGGATTTGCCCTCGGCACGGGCAGATGATCGTTTGGTCGTGATCGTTCTGTACGCTAACCGTTCTTTCACGCCCGTGTTTGTCGAAACGGACGGGGCGACGAGGGGTGACGGGAGAGCAACGATCCGGTTGTCGAGGAAACGGGGTACGGCAGCCCACTTGTATTGCTTTTTCAGGGAAAAGGAAGGGAAGGCGTACTCGGGGAGTCAGTATGTTAGGATTTAAAAATTTCAGATTTCGGATTTTAAATTGATTGATTTTAGATTTATATTTTTAATAACTGGAAAACATGGAAGAGAGAGAGATTGACAAGATGCAAAGAGAAGAAGACATGATGTCGTTGTTGATACAACAACTGGACGAGTACCGCGAGGAAGTACGGCTGGCGATAGAAATCGCGTCAAATGCCCCGTACAAGTTAATGAGCGCGGTGGAGGTCTGCAAGGCGTTGGGTATTTCGTTCAGCACGTTGCAACGTTACGAGAGGTCGTTTAACATCCCGGTGAGGAAGGTCGGGAACAAGAAGTTTTACTTCGAGGCGGAAGTGAAGAATTGTATCATCACGGGATTGCGGCTATGGAAACAGTAAAAGGCGTGGTTAGCGCGGTCGGCGAGGTGATCGAACGCCTGACACTCCCGTCGAGGGAGAAAAAACAACTGGAAATGGATTTACTACGCGTTTTTATTGAATGGGAACAGCGGGTAATGGAAGCCCGGTCGGCGGTACTGGTGGAGGAAGCCCGGGGAAGTTGGTTGCAACGCTCGTGGCGGCCGTTGGTGATGCTCACGTTCGCGGTGATCGTGCTGGTGGGAACATTCACGAGTCTGCCGATACTGGAGGACACTTCCCGGTTTTGGGATTTGTTGGAGATTGGTTTAGGCGGCTACGTGGTGGGATGGAGCGGGAATAAAATCGTGCAAGCCTTCACGGGGAAAAAACGCTTCTAATTTTTGATTTACGATTTTAGATTGATCAGACAAACCTTTTAATCTTTAAACTGTAAAAGATGGATTCATTTTCAATTTTCAATTCTCAATTTTCAATTGTCAACCATCGTTTGATGGTTTACGGGGCGGTTCATTTGACTTGCTCGAAGAACACCCGACCGCTTGTAAAACCGGACACGATAGTGCTGCATTACACGGCGGGCAAGAGCGCGCTTTCCTCCGCTTTTTATCTTTGCCGTCCCGACGTGGGGGCATCCGCCCACGTGGTGATCGGGCGTGACGGGAAAATCGTTCAACTCGTGCCGTTTAATATCGAGGCGTGGCACGCCGGGAGAAGTTATTACCGGGGACGTGCCGAGTTTAATCATTTCTCGATCGGCATTGAACTCGACAACCTTGGCAAGTTGAGTCGGGACGGGAAGCGGTTCGTGGCGGAATGTGGCGCGGAGGTGATGCCGTCGGACGTTTACGCGGATGATTCGGGAGAGAAAATTTCTTACTGGCACAAGTACACGGACAAACAAGTACACGTGTTGAACGAGGTGTGTCGGTCGCTCGTGTTGGAATACCCGATTTATCATATCCTGCGACACTCGGATATCACGCCGCGCAAGATTGACCCGGGCCCGGCTTTGCCGGATATCACGCTGGAGGATTTGTTACTCGGCAGGAGCGAGTAACAAGTTACAGGTTACATTTGCCTTTGGCAAGTTACAAGTTTTCAATATTTGCATCCGAAGTATCGGGTTCATACCAAGGATGCAAGTTCATTTTCAATTTTTAATTTTCAATTATTAAGCTATGGCAGAATTTAATTCTTATTTGTTAGGTAAAGCGAGAAAATCAGTGGGTAACATTACTTTGTGTTACACGAGGAAGAAGAACATCGCGAAGGCGAAAATTTTCTCCCGGAAGGATAACCCGACGCCGGAGATACTGGCGCAACGAGCGAAGATGAAAACGTTGGTGCAATTGGCACAAAGCCTGTTGCCTATCGTGCAGAAAGGTTTCGCGGGTGTTGGGAAAGGCACGACGTCGAACGCTTTCGTGGCAACGAACATGAAGGCGGTAACGGCGGACGAGAAAAACGTGGTAACGGTAGATTTTGAAAAATTACTAGTGGCTACCGGGTTAGTCAACCCGCCGAAAGTGACGGTGACTTACGACGAGGATACTAAAAAGTTTCAGTTCGTGCAGGAAGCGCAGGAAGAGGAAGACGGGTACGCTTCCGCGGAGGACAAGGTGTACGGCGTGCTGTACGAGATGGAGCGAAGACGTGCAAGGTTGGTGGTGTTGAGAGCCCGCGGCGAGAGCGGTAGCACGAGTTGTGCGCTCCCGGAAGATTGGGACGGGGCGAAGGTGAAAGTGTATAGCTTCGCCATGATGAAGAACGGCAAAAAGGCGTCGGACAGTGTACTGATTTCTTGATTTACGATTTTCGATTAAGTGATTCCTGATTTTTAATTTCTATCCTGTAATCCAGCCGTCGAGGCTTCGCTTCAGGCGGTTGGATTACTTTTTTCATTTTCAATTTTCAACTTTCAATTTTCAATTGTATGAATTATTTTATTATAGGAATGTTTTCAACGTTGAGTTTTAATTCGGTATTGTCGCAGATGGCAGATCATTTGTTCGCCGGGGTAATTAGTATTGTGGGCGGTATCGTTAGTTCGGTAGCGGTGGCTTGGGTAAAACGACGATGGGAAGAACAGCGACGGGAGTAGGGAATGTTCGAATGGCGGGGTATGGATAGTGGTGGTTGTCCTTGTTTCTGCATCAAAATGAAGTAAAATGATGCAGAAAAGAAAACTATGATGCAGTAAAAAAAGCTATATATGACACACTGAAGGTGCAAATAAAAAAGCAGTTACATTTTTAATTTTGTAACTGCTTTATTTTCAAGTGGTCCCACTTGGGCTTGAACCAAGGACCCCCTGATTATGAGTCAGGTGCTCTAACCAGCTGAGCTATAGGACCTACACTTGCGTGTGCTAAAGTGGTTAGCTTTAACGGGTGCAAATATAGTGTTTTCTTGAAATTCGGGCAAATATTGGTGTGCTTTTTTTTAACGATTCGCGGAAGATATGGTATTTTTATCTACATTTGCGTGTAGATGAACATTTTAGTGTAATAGAAAAAATATTGTGGTGTGAAAGTTTGTTTGCTAGTGATAGGAAAGACGGATGCTGAGTTTGTGCGGGCGGGGATTGCCGAGTACGAGAAGCGGTTGAAATATTATATTCCTTACGAGATGAAGGTGATTCCGGATGTACGGAACACGAAGAATATGAGTGAGGTGCAACAGAAAGAGAGGGAAGGGGAGTTGATACGGGGACAATTGGAGGCGTCGGATTTCGTGGTTTTGTTGGATGAGCGTGGAAATGAATACACTTCTAAGGCGTTCGCGGAGTTTTTGGCACAGAAGATGCTGACAAGTATTAAGCGAATGGTATTCGTGATCGGGGGACCATACGGGTTTGCCGAGGAAGTTTATAAACGTGCGAATATGAAGATTTCATTATCCAAGATGACATTCTCACACCAGATGGTGCGGATGATTTTCACGGAGCAATTATACAGGGCAATGACAATATTGAAAGGAGAACCTTATCATCATGAGTAAGTCGGGGATTAGAAAAAGAATGAGAAAGTTTTGGCTCGTGTTAGCTTTGGCCATGGGATGTCTCTTGGTGGCTTCGCTGTGGGAATCATCATTGAGTGATTGGTCGGTGGATTCCCAAGTCGCTCTTTTTCAAGATCAATTGCAAGCGGAAGAGAAGCATTTGGACGAACAGTTGCAGAAGTTGGACGAGAATACTCAGATTTCCAAAAGTAACTGGCGGATGCGGAATTCGATCCTGCTCGGCTTCAAGAACGGGCAATTGGTGTACTGGAGTGACGAACGGGTGGGGACTCCCAACCTGTACGAGCGTTTGAAGGAGGGGGGGGAGTTAGTGAAGTTGAATAATTTGTATTTTGATGTCCGAAAGCGGTTTATCGGGGACATGGAGTATTACGGGCTTTTATTTATTAAAGAGGATTATCCTTATTCCAGCAGTTACGTGAAGAATCATTTTAACCCGCGGTTCGGGAGTAATCTGGATGATGCCAGTAAAGTGACGATCAAGAATGTATGGGAAGAGGGAGGTTACACGATATATAGCCGGGACGGGAAAGCGCTGTTCAAGATCGAGAGTAACGTGGGGTACGGGGATACATTGCCGAATTATTTCTTGCTGGTACTCTATTTCGTGTTTCTCTATCTCTTGTTTTATGCTTACGAGATATCACTGGATCGATCCGTGAGTTTCAGGGAACAGGTGGGACACTCGTTTGGGTTCCTCTGCCTGTTGATTTTGCTGCGGGTAATCATGGTGAGGTATCAGGTGCCGTACTCGCTTTATCATTTGTCGATCTTCGCGAACAGTAAGGTGGTCGGAGGCGGCTCGTTTATTGTCTCGGTGGGAGATTTGTTCGTGACGATGTTTTGTTTGGCACATTATCTTTTTATCACGTTCAATAAGTTGCGGATAAAATATAATGAATACCGGTTGATGCGCTACCGGTGGCTTTTTCTCGCGGGCTTCGTGTTCGTGGCTTTTATCTACACGAATTTGCTTCATTTTTCAATCAAGACGTTGATAGAGAGTACGTCTATCAGTTTGAATATAGCTCGTCTGATTAATGTCGATTTCTCGTCCGTGGTAGCGTTTGTAACTTTGATTATCGCGGGTATGGGATTTATCGTGTTGATCAATAGTTCCGTCCGTTATTTTCGGAACCTTTTCACGATGAAACAAGCGTTGCTCGGGGTGACAATCGTGATCTTGTTTTGCGCGGCTCTTTGTTATTTCTTTAATTTTTCGTTGACTCCCTTGGAGTGCTTGTTTACTTTGTCGCTTTACCTTTTGTTTATACTGGGGATTTACCTGATGAAGATGGATGCCCAGAAAAGCGTATTTATGCTTGCTCTCGTGGTGGTTTGCGTTTATATCATCTTTTTGGCCAAGAGTAACGAGATGGAACGCGAGTTGAAAATTCGTGCCGATTATATCGTTCAGATCGTGAAAGAAGTAGATCCCGTGTTCGAGGAGAAGTTGGTCGAGATCAACAATGAAATCATGAAAAGTACGAAGGTCGATTCACTGATCAGCGTCGGGGACGAGAAGGTGCTGGCCCGGTATATTTCGGAAGAATTACTGGACATGCCGGGATTTTACTATGATTGCGAGGCTATTATATGCACGGGACGGGATACTATACTGGTAACTCCGAAACACGTGAAATACGGTTGCTATGATTATTATGACGGTATGATAGACAGTCTCGGGATAAGAGTGGATAGTACTTTATTTTATAATATTGATCTGTTTGACGGACAGAACGTGTACTTGGGGCGTTACATGTTGCCGGACGTGAAGAACGGCAGTTGCCTGTATATCCGTTTTACTTCTAAGAAAGGACACGAGGGAATAGGGTACGCGCAGATATTGTCGCGGGAGACAGATTTGGAGAATGAATTCGTATATCCCTATTCGTATGCCAAGTACCGGAAGGGGGTGCTTGTAGATGCTGACGGAACTTTTAATTACCCGCGCTCTACCGAGCGTTTCGGGGTGTACGAGCATGCCCGCACGATTAATGTAGACGGGTATTCCCACATGATCGTTCCGATTAAAGAGGAAGGTATTTGCGTTGTCAGTCTGGCGGATGACGTGTTCGCATTGTACTATATGAACCTGTTGTACGCTATTTTCGTGAGTGCTATACTGACGTCTTATGGGATGTTTTTCCGGTTTGACGGCGGGTGGGAAAATTTCCGTCAGGTGAGTTTGAAGTCAAGGATCAAAAGTAATATTATTTCGCTGGTTGCCGGTTTGTTCGTGCTTATGACGATTATGAGTATCGTCGGGAATGCCGCTAGTTTCGAACGTCGGCACAGTGAAGCGCTTGTTCAGGTGTCGAAGTATATCACGAGCGAGTTGGAGCGCTACAATTGCGTGGACGCGGATAAGTGTCCGGAGATCGAGACGGCGTTGAGGAGATTGGCGGATGTGCTTTGGGTAGATATTAATGTTTATAATTGGGGCGGTGAGTTGGTTGCTACTTCCCGACCGATGATTTTCGAGAAAGGATTTGACGGGACATTGTTGAATCCCGAGGCTTACAAGAAAGTCGTGACGCAAGAGCAAATGAGTTTCGTGCAGGACGAACGGATAGCCGAGATGATTTATATGGCGGTTTATATGCCGTTGGTGCTGGAATCGGGAGAGAGATACGTGTTGAGTATTCCTTATTTTACCAAAAGAGAAGAGCTGAACAAAGATATTTTCCTGACCGTGATTGTCGCGGTGAATATCGCGATGATCGTTATGGTATTGGCTTTTATTTTATCCAGCGTGGTTGCCGAGCGAATCACGAAGCCGTTGCAGGTCGTGAACGATAAGTTGAGACGGATGCGGGTAGGGGGTAAGAACGAGAAGATTATTTATAACCAGAAAGATGAAATCGGGTTACTGGTGAAGGAGTACAACGCGATGGTGGATAAACTGGAAGCGAATGTCAAGCAATTGGCAAAGTCCGAACGCGAGAGTGCTTGGAGGGAGATGGCAAGACAGATTGCGCACGAGATTAAGAATCCGCTAACGCCGATGAAGTTGAATTTGCAATTTATGCAACGTACTTTGCAGAAAGGGGATATTGAGGAAGTACGGCAGCGGTTTAAAGATATATCTTCGGTTTTGATCGAGCAGATAGACCACATGGCGTCTATCGCTTCCGCGTTCTCTGATTTTGCTAAATTACAAGTGGCGAATAATGAGTGGTTTGACCTGAGTGAGCTTGTGGATGGGTGTGCCAAGTTGTTTCACGAGAACGTGGCGAACATGACATGTGACATAGAGCCGGGTGTTTTTGTATATGGAGATCGGGATCAGGTGAACCGGGTGGTTGTGAATCTGCTGAAAAACGCGGAACAAAGTATCCCGGAAGACCGGGAAGGACACGTTCACGTGCAGTTGAAGACGGCATTGGGCAAGATTATTTTGTTCGTGCGGGATAATGGTTGTGGTATTCCGGAAGGTATCCGGGATAAGATTTCCGAACCGAATTTCACGACCAAATCAGGTGGTACCGGACTCGGACTGGCAATGTCGTACAAGATTATAGAGAGTATGGGTGGAACGATCTCTTTCGAGAGCGAAGAGAACGAGGGTACAACTTTCTACGTGACATTAAGACATGATAAGGGGGAGTCGGAGGGGTAGTTTTTCAATCTAAAATCTAAAATTTAAAATCTAAAATAGCTTTGGCTTTTTGGGCTACTGCTTGGGGGGTGATGTCGACCATACATTTTTGCCAGACGGGTTGTTTGCATTTTCCTCTACCGTCTTTCGTGCAGGGACGACAGGGAAGGCTTACTTCCATGACTTCGGCTTCTTTTCCGGTGGGGAAACCGAACGCGGTGGGACCCATCAAGGCTATGGAGGGCGTGTGGAACAGATCGGCGGCATGCAGGAAGCCGGTATCGCCACTGATGACAAGGTGAGATTGCTTCACTAGGTAACAGGATTCCAACAGAGAGGTTTGTCCGGCGAGGTTGTTCACTCGTTCGGGGGCGATGGCTTTGATTGTTTCACAGAATGTGTCTGTCGGTCCGGCGAGAATGATAAATCGGTATTCCGGCATAAGTTGGATAACTTGCTGCCAATGGCTGACTGGCCAGCGTTTCATTTCCCAGTTGGCCGAGGGAACTAGGGTAATGGTCTTCGGGGTAAAGGTGCGGGCAAAGTGTTCTTTGTATTCTTCGGGGAAGCACCAGTCGGAATAATCCGATTCGAAATTCGTGATACCCCATTTCGCGAGAGGTTTCCGGTAAGAAATGATACCCCGGAAGGGTTTGTCGAATTTGTTGATTCCCAGTTTGAAAAGCAAGAAACGTTTCCACCGTTCTTTGCCGCGTAGCGTGTAGTGCGGTCCTCTCGGGAACAAAGAGTAAAAGGGAGGTAATAACACGGCTTTCAATATGTTCGAGCGGATATTACTGTGTGCGTCATAAATGTAATCGAATTTCTCGGCTTTCAGTTCTTTTGCCACGCGAAGTAAACCTTTCAACCCCGTTTTCTTGTCAAATCCCCAAACCCGGTCGATACGTTTGTCCATATTGAGAAAAGAGCCCATGTCTTTACGGGCAATCCAGTGTATTTCTGCGTCCGGGAAGTGATTTTTGATCCCGTTTACCACGTTCATGCATTGGATGATATCTCCGATGGAACTGAATCTAATAATGAGAAATTTAGCCATGTCGATAACAATTTTGCAACAAAAGTAATAAAAATGTAGTTTACCTATTGTAAAAAGAAGTATTTTCGTGTTCGAATCATAAAAGTATAGTCCATGAAAAAACATATCCCAAACCTGATCACGTGTCTGAATGTTACTTCCGGAGCGTTGGCTATTTATATGGCGTTTAACGGTAATTTGCTAATTGCTGCATGGCTGGTGATTCTTGCCATGGTGTTTGATTTTTTTGACGGTTTTGCCGCACGTCTTCTGCACGTGAAATCGGATATGGGGAAAGAGCTCGATTCTTTGGCGGATATGGTGAGCTTCGGGGTGATGCCGGCGGTAATGGCGTATTTCTTGATTCGGGAAACATTTTGTTCTTCTGAACCGGGAGAAACATATTATTGGGTGGAACGGGTGCTATCGGTAGTTCCTTTGTTGGTGCCTGCTTTTTCGGCTTATCGTTTGGCTAAATTCAATCTCGATACCCGGCAGACACATTCGTTTATCGGGTTGCCGACTCCCTCGAATGCGTTGTTTTGGGTGATGTTGGTGTTTTGTTTGTATTACCAGCCGGAGTTTTTCAAGACGACGTGGGGTAATCCTTGGCTTTTGGCAGGATGTTCCTTTGTATTAGCATTATTGTTGATTAGTGAGGTACCCATGTTTTCTTTGAAATTGACTAATTTTTCATGGAAAGAGAATAGTCTTTTGTATTGTTTCGTGAGTACTATTATGATTGGTTTTGCCGTGTGGGGAGTGAAAGCGTTGACTTGGATGATACCTGTTTATGTACTCATATCATGCCATGGTTATAGGAAGAATTATAATTGGATGATATTTTGGGGGATAGTCCTGCTATTACTTTGGGCTATGCGTCAAGAGGCATTGTTTATAATTATTCCGGCTTACCTGATCGTTATTATTGTGCGCTTGACTTCCCGGTCAAATCAATAACGGGATCGTAATCCACGAAATCACAGTCGGGAGAAATCTTTGCCGTTTCCTCCGTTTGAATCAATTTACTTTTCATGGATGCGGGTTGCATATTACTCAAGTTGGTGGCTGTGTCCCCTTGGAATATATCCTGTTGCGAGAGTACCACGATTCCCGCAATCATGGCTGCCGATAGTCCGAATTTGAACAGACGGGTAACTAGGTTTCCGGATTCGGTATTTATGTATTCTCCGTTTGTCTTCTTAACTTTTTTGCCGTTTGCCACGAGGGGCATTGCTTCCATTCCCATGACGTCGGGCAGGAAGTTGTGGTTGGCAGATTCGAAGAGAATATTGAAACGGCGGTCTACACTGAGCGTCCCTATTTTGCCGAAGTTTACTTTTTGCTTTTGGTTCAATCGTACTTTTACCTCTTCGCGGAATAGAGCGAGGCGGCGTTGTGCTTTCTCGTAATCGATCTGTTCCTTGCGGGCGATCCAATTGATCAAAAGTCCGTCATTCTGTTTCAAGTGTTTGTTGAACACGACCTTTTTGGCAGGGGGGATGATCATCCCTGTCTTGTCGTTGATCGTTGCTCCGGTATAGTTGCAGATAAAGCCTCCTAGCCCGGGAACTATCACGCAATCATGCAGATATAACAATTCTTCTATGTGTTCAACGTATTTATTCATACGGCAAAGGTAAGAAAAAACGCAAGGTTGTCAAACTCATTTTAGGCATTTCGGATTATTATTATTTACTTTGTTCTGTCTATTACAGACACACAGATTGTTATAAATTGAGAAAAAATTATTGGTGTATGAAAATTTTTGTGACAGGAGGTACGGGGTATATCGGGTCCCACACGGTGGTGGAACTTCAACAGAGTGGTTATGACGTGATTATAGCCGATAATCTAGTGAATTCAAGTATTGACGTGTTGGACGGGATCGAGAAGATCACGGGTATTCGTCCCGAATTTGAGGAGATTGATCTTACCGATAGGGTGGCAACGAGAGATTTTTTTATTCGCCATTCGGATATCAAGGCGGTGATTCATTTTGCCGCGTTGAAAGCGGTGGGCGAATCCGTGCATAAGCCGTTGGAGTATTATTTCAATAACTTGAATTCATTGATGAACGTGCTCGATGCAATGCGTGAGTTTCAAGTGCCGAATCTGGTATTCTCTTCTTCTTGCACGGTATACGGGCAAGCGGATGTACTTCCCGTGACGGAAAAGACTCCTCGCCACGAGGCCGAATCGCCTTACGGGAACACCAAGGTGATGAGTGAAGATATTATCCGTGACTTGATGAAGGTGGAAACGAAGATGAACGCGTTGGCTTTGCGTTATTTCAACCCGATAGGGGCGCACCCGACTGCCTTAATCGGGGAGTTGCCCAATGGCGTGCCGAATAATCTGATTCCTTACCTGACACAGACCGCTATCGGTATCCGGGAGCAATTGAGTGTGTTCGGTGATGATTATAATACACCCGACGGGTCACCTTTACGTGATTATATTGACGTGGTGGATTTGGCAAAAGCTCATGTGGTGGCTATTCGCCGTTTGCTCGAGGGTAAGAATAAGGCGAATTACGAGTTTTTCAATATCGGGACGGGAAAAGGGCTTTCCGTGTTGGAGATCATCCATGCTTTTGAGCGAGCAACCGGGGTAAAGGTGAATTACAAAATCGTGGGACGTCGTGCCGGTGATATCGAGAAGGTGTGGGCTGATACGACTTTAGCGAATAAAGAGTTGGGATGGAAGGCCGCGACACCGATCGAGGACACGATGAGGAATGCGTGGAAATGGCAGCAATCGTTAAAGCAATAAAAAAGGGGTTTTTAAAACCCCTTTTTTATTGCTTTATTCTACAGTTACCGATTTTGCAAGGTTGCGCGGCATATCCACGTTACAGCCTCTCATCACTGCAATGTGATAGGAGATGAGTTGTAATGGAATCACGTTCAGCAGCGGGGAAAGGAATTCCAGTGTTTCGGGAATTTCGATCACGTGTTCCGCTAGTTTTGTGACTTGCGTGTCGTTATCGTTTACCAGAGCGATCACGTGTCCTTTGCGGGACTGTACCTCCTTGATGTTGGAAACGATTTTATCGTAGTAATTGTCGTTCGTGGCAATGGCGAACACGGGCATATTCTCGTCAATCAAGGCGATGGGACCGTGTTTCATCTCCGCTGCCGGGTATCCTTCGGCATGGATATAGGAAATTTCTTTCAACTTCAGCGCTCCTTCGAGAGCCACGGGGAATTGACAACCTCTTCCCAGATAAATGGCATTCGTGGAGTCCTTGTAGATAGCGGAAATTTCTTTGATTATGTTGTCCTTTTCCAGTATAGCTTTGACTTTATCCGGTAGGTTATAGAGTTCGTTGATATATTTTTTATATATATCGTCTGCCAGTGTCCCCTTACGGTGACCTATTTGCAAAGCCATCATGGCAAGTACCGATATTTGGGCGGTGAACGCTTTCGTGGAGGCGACACCGATTTCCGGTCCCGCGTGGGTGTATACCCCGGCATCCGTTTCGCGTGCGATGCTTGAACCGACTACGTTGCAAATGCCTATAACCGTGGCCCCGTGTGTTTTGGCATACTTGATAGCTGCCAATGTGTCGGCTGTTTCTCCACTTTGGGAGATGGCTATCACGATATCGTTTTCATTCACTATCGGGTTGCGATAACGGAATTCCGAAGCGTATTCCACTTCTACCGGGATACGGGTAAATTCTTCCAGCATGTACTCGCCGACTAGTCCGGCATGCCATGACGTTCCGCAACCGATAATGATAATCCGGTGCGCGTTTACCATCTTCGGGATGATTTCAGAGATACCACCAAGGTAAATCTCGGAGGCATCCACGTTCACCCGTCCCCGGATAGTGTCATAGATAGAATTTACTTGTTCGAAAATCTCCTTCAACATGAAGTGCGGGAAACCGCCTTTTTCTATTTTCTCGATGTCGATATCCACGTGTTGGATGCTTAAAGAAACCGGGGTATTCTTGATCGTTTTCAAGATCATCTCGTCTCTTTTCAGGATAGCGACATCATCGTCGTTCAGGTAAATCACGTTTTTCGTGTATTCCACGATAGGCGTGGCGTCAGATGCCACGAAATACTCGCCTTGTCCCACTCCGATTACCAGAGGACTGCCTTTGCGTGCTACCACGAGTTGATCCGCCTCCGCTTTACACAAAACAACGAGCCCGTAGGCACCGATTACTTTGGTCAGAGCCAGACGAACCGCGTTTTCTGCATTTATCTGACCTTTCAAGTATATGTACTCGATGAGGTTTGCCAATACTTCCGTGTCGGTTTCGCTTTTGAACGCGTATCCTCTTGCCTGTAATTTTTCTTTCAACAGGAAATGATTCTCGATAATACCGTTGTGCACGATAGAGAAAAGACCGTTCATGGAAGTATGCGGGTGAGCGTTTGCGTCATTCGGCTCCCCGTGGGTAGCCCAGCGCGTATGTCCCATCCCGATCGTGGCACTCGTGTCTTCGAGCTCCATGTGTTGTTCGAGGTCGAGCACTCTTCCCTTGCATTTGTAAACTCTGATGTCATCGTTGTGAATCAACGCGATCCCGGCAGAATCGTATCCCCGGTATTCCAGGCGTTTCAGACCATTGATTAAGATCGGACAGGCTTCTTTGGGTCCGATATATCCCACAATACCACACATAATGTTTGTCGTGTTTTATATATTTGTTAATAATAAAACAAGCGGCTAACAACCATTGCCGCTTGTTTCTATGTTTATTCGATTATTTTGTCAAAAAAGTCGGAATATGCATCAATATAGCATTGCTCCCCGGGGTACTCCAAGGTCGGTTTCTTCAATTCGCTGGCGAAAGCACGCAGTTCGTCATCCACGTCCTTGTGATTAAAGATGATGCCATCCGCGTATTGGAATGCCAATTTGTTGATATTCGTGTGTGTCGGATCTTTTATAAGGGCTACGTCTTTGCGCGCAACACCTTCCGTTATAGCTTTCTCCTCGAATTTGCTATCCAATTTCCCCTCGAATCTATCGTTGTAAGTGGAGAACACCACTTTTGTTTTGGAGAATACCGGGTCATCATGGTACTCTTTTTTGAGGTAAAGCGGAATCAACGCGGTAAACCATCCCTGACAATAGATCAAGTCCGGCGCCCATCTTAGTTTGCGTACCGTTTCGAAAACACCCCGTGCGAAAAATATCGAACGTTCGTCGTTATCGGGAAAAAATGTTCCGTCTTCATCGGCGATCGTGTGTTTGCGTTGAAAATAATCTTCGTTGTCAATGAAATACACCTGCATTCTAGCAGATTGTATGGATGCAACCTTGATAATCAAAGGATGGTCAGTGTCATTGATAATCAAATTCATCCCGGATAACCGGATGACCTCGTGCAATTGATTGCGTCTTTCATTGATACAGCCGTAACGCGGCATGAACGTTCTGATTTCTTTACCTTTTTCTTGAATCCCCTGAGGTAAATATCTTCCGATATTAGCCATTTCGGAATCAGGAAGATAAGGTACAATCTCTTGAGATATAAATAAAACTCTTTTTTTAGCCATAACTACTACTTTTCCCAAAAACCTTACAAAGATAGGCAATTCCGATTAGAATTCAAAACTTCGAGGTAATAAACCTCTCTCAAAATAAACCACTTGAAATTCTAAAATGACTCCTTTCAAGGATTTTCATGCAAAATATTTTGCTTTTATCTTAGATTTATATAACATTGCGGAACTCTTTTTAGCCTGTAAATTAGGGGAAGACTTGACTATGGCTTGGCATAATGAATTTGGAAAGTTGGGAGAAGATAAGGTGTATCTTTATCTGTTAGATCTGGGATATACTGTTTTGGAACGTAATTGGCGAATCGGACGTCGGGAATTGGATTTCGTGTGTTTGGACGGAGAGATGCTTGTCGTGGTCGAGGTGAAAACCCGGACGAGCGAAGAGGTGGATATTTTCGAGTTGTTGGATTACAAGAAAAAGCAAAGTCTGCAAGCTGCCGGGGCTGCTTATCTCACGAAAAAGAATATACATCGGGAAATACGTTTCGACCTCGTGGTTGTCACGGGTTCCAATATGCGTATCAAGTACGTGCGTGAAGCTATTGATTTGTTTTAGAAAGAACCGGGTGGCTTCTGTCGTGTGTGTGGTGTGGTAGGAATATGAATGCCACCCGGCATAAGAAAAGTGTCAATAGGGATACTAGAGGTATATCAAAAATTGTGCTAGAAATCGAGAATCATTGGATAAATCTTGATAATTTAGGGAATTAATTCAAAATTTACAAAACCGAAAGGAAAAGCTGACACCTAGGGTTTGTAAGGGTGACAGCGTCCATGAGGTTGCGGAAATGTTTTTTTCACCGACCTCTTCTCTTGTAAAGCTGTCCGGAAATGATTACTTTTGGAGAGTTAAATCTAAAAAAAAGAGAGTATGGCAACAGTAAAAGCAAAATATTTAGGAGGTTTACGCGTGGAATGCACGCATTTACAGAGTGGTACGACGATCATCACGGATGCGCCGACGGATAATAACGGTAAGGGGGAGGCTTTTTCTCCGACCGATTTGTGTTCTACTTCTTTGGCGGCCTGTGCCATGACAATCATGGGAATTTATGCCCAAAATAACGGAATCGACCTGACAGGAACTGACATCGAGATCACCAAGAAGATGGCTGCAGAGCCTCGCCGTATAGCGGAGATTGATGTGATCTTTAATTTCCCGGCGAACGGGTATACCGAGAAAGAGAAAAAGATTCTGGAACGTGTGGCGCATACTTGTCCCGTGCATTTGAGTTTGCATCCCGATGTGAAACAAAACATCGTGTTTAATTGGCAGTAATGGTAACCGGGGCTACCGGGTTATTGGGTAGCCATTTGTTGTGTCATCTGGCTCGTTCGGGCGAGAAAATCATAGCATTAAAAAGAAAAGAGAGTCGTGTCGAGGAGACAATGGCTCTCTTTTCTCGTTATTTCTCATCCCCGGAAGAAGCTGTTTCTCGTGTAACATGGGTAGAGGGTGACGTGTTGGATGGGGAATCCATCTCCCCGTACGGGGAGAAAGTCCACACGGTGTACCACTGCGCGGCGATGGTTTCTTTTAACGGGAGCGACCGGGATACTCTGTTGCAGACGAATATCCGGGGAACAGAGAATATATGTTCCCTTTGCCTACAACATCGCGTGCGGCTCTGTTTCGTGAGTTCTATTGCCGCCTTGGGGGATGCTCCTGACGAGAGTGTCATTATTGACGAGGATACACCCGAAATCCCCGGCTCTGTTCATTCGCTTTATTCGGGTAGTAAGGGAGCGTCCGAGAAGATCGTGTGGGATTACGTGCGGAAAGGGATGGAGGCTGTCATTGTCAACCCGGCGATTATTCTGGGTACCGGACTTCGGGGACGTAGTAGTGCCAAGTTGTTCGAGCAAGCCCGGAAAGGAATGCCTTTTTACACCGATGGGGTGAACGGTTACGTGGATGTGAGGGATGTTTGCGAGGTAATGATTCGTTTGGTAAATATTTCTTCCATCCGGGGAGAACGGTTCGTGCTTTGCGGTGGAAATTATTCTTACAAGGAGTTGTTTGCCGTGATAGCCCGTGCCGCGGGGAAACGACCGCCATATATACGGATGGCGCCTTGGATGACTTCTTTAGCTTGGCGTTTGCTCGCTTTCTTTTCCTTGTTTACAGGAAAGAAACCGGCTTTTACACGTGAAACCGCCCGTTCCTCTCGAAATAAATCCCGTTATTCCAGTGCCAAATTGTTGAAAACGTTACCTGATTTTCGTTTTCATACCTTGGAGGAAACGGCTCGATTCTTTATTCATTTGTGAATATTATTTTTCTCTTGGATACTCCTTTATAGTGAGCGATTTAACTGTTTGATGTTATATTTCCTGTTCTATTTTGTTAATGTTTGACAGAAATAATGTATTTTTGGAGTCAGAGAGTGAGGCAGATGAGAGTTGATTTAACCTTTTAAAATGACGTTCGTGGATATAGTGAATGTAAAGCAACCGAAAGTCTTTGAAAGTGTATTCCATAGGTATTACGCTTCACTTTGTTATTTTGCCAATAAATTTGTGCATGATGAGGAGGCGGCACGGGATATCGTGCAAGAGGTTTTCCTTCGTTTTTGGGAATCCCAAGGCAAGTTTGCGAACGAAACGGCTCTGAAGTCTTATCTGTATCTTTGCGTTCAGAATGCTGCTATCAATTATTTGGATAAGTTACATACCCGTGAGAAAGCCAACCGGAGTATGGAATGGAAAATTCTTGACGAAGAGGATGTTTTCTGTTTTCAAGTAGAAACCGATGTATTCGAGGAGGTTTTTGCAGCGATAGAAGAATTGCCGATTGAATGCCGCCGTATCTTTAAAATGAGTTACGTGGAAATGCTTGATATCAAGACTATTTGTGAGCAACTGGACGTGGCAGAATCGACCGTGAAGACACAGCGGCAGCGTGCCAAAAAATATCTTCGGGAGCGTTTACAGCATCTTTATCCCGTGGTGATTTTCATGTTTTTCTGATCAATTGATGACTGCTGTTTTAGAGTATTCCTATGGTGAACCCAAGGTAATCCTACCATAATCCTACCCCTCCTTCGAAGCAATGCGGAATCTTCGCCGTTGCTCGACTAGCTGGAGATGGTGATGCACTGGCGGATATACGAAACAGCTTCGAAGGAGAGGTAGGATTACCTTGGGATTACCTTGGGTTCACGGTAGGATGTTCCCGTTGTGTAATTTACGCTGCGCAAATTACGCAACGAGAAATTGGATAGATAAATTTAAAAAAATAATTCGTTTTTCTTGTCATCCTTTTTGGACTTTGGCTGTTTTAATAGTAAAGATTAAACGATCGTTTTTTTATATCCTTTTTTTATGTCCATTTTCATTTTTCCTTTTTATTAAACTGATGCATCTTTCTCTCGTCAATGTTTTAAATATTAGATGTTTAAAAGAAAACGATCTCTCCCTCTTTCATAACACAAATCCAAACATCATTAAACGATCGTTAAAAGATATAATCGAAAAGAGGTGGTTCGTTTGATTTTAGCTTATTTTCGGAAGGAGGCGAGTGCTAAAGAAGCGAAAAAGTTGGAGGAATGGGTAAACGAGAGCGAGAAGAATAGAGCCTTGTTTGAACGATTGCAAAATTCTGATTATGTGCAGAATGAAATACGCGGATACCAAAGGTTTAATTCCGTGGAGGATTGGAAAAAACTTAGTCCGCGATTGACTGAATCTCGCGAAAGTGCGTATCGTTTGATATGGAAGTATGCGGCTTCCGTGATTATTTTATTCAGTTTGGGGGTAACTGCATGGTATTTAATGAAGGAGCGGGAGGAACCGGTACAATATGTACAGGAAATAGAATACGGACGTTCGAAAGCAATTTTATTCTTGGAATCGGGGAAAGCGATAGAGTTGGAATCGGGGCGGGATACCCTATATGAAAAGGTGGAGGGGGAGAACTTCGTGAATGACGGAAGAAAGTTGGTCTACACGGAAGTTCCGGCGGAGAAGACTAGCGAATGGCACACGTTACAGGTTCCGAGAGGTGGCGAGTTCGTGTTGAATTTAGCTGACGGGACGGTTGTTACTTTGAATGCCGATTCTAAGATTCGTTATCCGGCACAGTTCTCGGGAAAAGATCGTCAGGTATTGTTGGAAGGAGAGGCCTTTTTCGACGTGGCTGAAGATAGTTTGCGACCGTTTATCGTGAAGACAAACGGGATGGATGTCCGGGTGTTGGGGACGTGTTTTAACATGAAAGCGTACCCGGACGAGAATCAGCAGACGACACTGGTGAGAGGGGCTGTGGAGGTATCATTGAATCAGCAACAAGTGGTGCTGAGTCCGGGTGAACAAGTGACTTGTGTCGAGCATGAATTGAAGGTCGAGCAAGTGGATATTCATCCTTATATAGCTTGGAAAAATGAGCGATTCGTGTTCGAGAACGAACCTTTGGAAGACGTGTTGAAGAAATTGGAACGTTGGTATAATATAGATGTCTTTATCCAGAATGCCGCCTTGCGGGAGATGCGTTTCACGGGTAATCTGCCCAAGTACGAGAAGATAGACAAGGTATTGGAATTGCTGGCATTGACGACACGGGTGAAATTTGAATTGAATAAGCGGGTTTTGATAGTTCAATTGGAATGATGCATAAAAATAGGGTTCTGCTCTAACAGAACCCCACTCTTGAGATAACTGCCATTGGGGAATGGCAAATTATTAACTATTAATCAGTACAAATCTATGGAAAAAATTCGAGATTTTGACATAGGATGGGAGTCTAATGTCATTTGTAAAATGTTAAGAATTATGAGAGTCTTTATTTGCATTTTTGTTCTGGGTTTATCCACGGTTTCGGCGAATACTTTTTCGCAAGTGCGATTGAGTATAGACGTAAAGGATGCTACTCTTAAAGAAATTTTTAAAGAGATCACGAAGATCACGGGTTATGAGTTCGTGTATAGCAACAATGAGGTGGAGCAGGTGGGGAAGGTGACAATGAATGCGAAGGATAAAGATTTGCAGGAAGTCTTGGCGGAATGTTTGAAAGGAACGCAACTCTGGTATATGATCGAGGATCAGATTGTGGTGATTTCTCCGAAATTGGCAGCTGCGGTTGAGACGAAAGACAATAACAAATCCACAGTAGGTTCAGGACGAGTCGTGGATGAGAATAAACATCCATTACCGGGGGTAACGGTATTAATAAAAGGGACTGCAGTGGGTGTTGTCACCGGTGTGGATGGCGTTTTTTTTATCACGATTCCGGATACCACGGCAAATGTAGAGCTGGTATTTTCTTTTATTGGGATGAAAACCAAGACTCTTAATTTTAAAGATCGTCCGAGAAAAGGGGAGTGGGTAATCGTATTGGAAGAAGATATAATGCAGATGGATGAGGTTGTCGTGACCGGGTATACTACCTTATCTCGTAGAGAATCTGCCAGTGCGGTAACCACGATCAAGGCTAAAGATATCTTGGTTTCTGGTGTTGGTTCTATTGATAGAATGTTGCAGGGACGTATCCCGGGCATGATGGTTATGAATACTTCCGGAGAGCCAAGTGCAACACCTAAAATTCGCATTCGCGGAAATGCTACAATCAATGGTAATAAAGCTCCGGTATGGGTTGTTGATGGAGTGATTTTGGAACAGGATGTTCCTTTTACCGCATCCGATATCAACAGTGAAGATGCAGAATACTTGATAGGTAATGCTATAGCCGGTATAAATCCGCAGGATATAGAAACGATTACGGTTTTGAAAGATGCTTCTGCTACAGCGATATATGGGGTGAAGGCTGCCAATGGAGTGATTGTTGTTACAACTAAAAAAGGAGGGAAAGGGGCTCCTGTAATTACTTATAACGGAGATGTTTCTGTTGTGACCCGTCCTTCGTATAGTAATTATAAACGGATGAATTCCCAAGAACGTATGGAATTGTCTAAAGAAATTGTTGAGGCTGGTTATGATTATCCTAGAGTACCTTCGGGAGATTCGTACGAGGGGGCTTTGGAGGAATTGTATAGTAAAAAACTAACACAGGAACAGTTTGACAATAAGATTCGAATTATGCAAAAACGGAATACGGATTGGTTTAAAGAACTTTTCCGTGCGGCGGTAACTCATACGCATAATGTTAATGTTTCCGGCGGGGGAGAAAAAGCTAGTTACTATTTTTCTGCCGGTTATAATAACGAGCAGGGAGGAGCTAAAGGTTCTGTAAAAGAAAGATTTAATACCTTGGCTAAAGTATGGGTTGATGTGAACGAATTTATAAATTTTCAAGCTAAAATAGATTTTAGCACGACGAATAATGAAGGTTATCATACATCAATAAACCCGTTTACTTATGCTTATCAACGTTCAAGGACATTACTTGCTTATAATGAAGATGGTTCTTATCATATGTATGATAAGGGGAAAGGTCTTTATTATAATATACTGAAGGAAATGGATAAAACAGGTAATGAAGCGAGAATGGATGATTTTAACGCTATGTTGGCATTAAATGTGAAATTATTCAAGGGATTGAGTTATGGGGGTGTGTTTTCAATGCATAATAGTAACACGAAACAAAGAAATTGGGCGGAAGAAGAGTCGTACTATATAACCAACATACGCGGATATGAATACAAACAGTATGAGTCGGCGTCGGAACAGTATCAAAAGTCTCAATTGCCTTATGGAGGAATATTGGAACAGAATGATACCCGCAAAGTAGGTTATACTATAAGAAATACTTTAACTTATGCAGAAACATTCGGGAGACACGAGGTAAATGTGATGGGCGGTGTGGAAGCACGGGCAAATAAGTACAAGGGGCATGCGGTAACAGGTTATGGATGGACACCGCAATTTGGAGAAAAGTTTATGCCCGAATATACAGAGAATTTTGTAAAGAATTATGTGACCACGGGTTTAATGAATCCAAGGAATACAAATAATGTTACTCAAATGGCTTCGTTTTTTGGGACAGCTAGTTATGTTTTTGCCAATCGTTATGTGTTGAATGGTAATATCCGTTCGGATGGAGCTAATAAGTTCGGTAGTAATCCTAAATATCGTTGGTTGCCAACTTGGTCTATTGCGGGAAAATGGATAATAACCGGTGAGAATTTCATGAGAAATATCCATTGGATAAATAACCTTTCCTTAAGAGGTTCTTATGGTGTACAGGGGAACATTCATGAGGATGCGACTCCTAATCTGATCGTCAAAGTAGAGAATAGGGATGGAGCGAGTGGTTTGGAACAATATAGTATTCAACGATTTCCTAACCCGGACTTACGTTGGGAAAAAACAAAGACATGGAATGTCGCTTTGGATTTTATGTTGTTGGACGGACGTGTAAAGGGTGGTTTTGACATTTATCGGAAATATACTTCGGATTTAATTATGTCAAAGTCTGTTGCAACTTCCAATGGAAGGTATATGTTATACTTGAACGCGGGAAAAATGCGAAACGCGGGATTTGAAGGGTTTGTGAATCTGGAATTGATTAAGTCGAAAGATATTGATTGGAGATTCGGGGTTAATTTCGGACGTAATGTAAATGAAATTACATTAGCTAATGGAGATATCTATAATAATATAGATGAAATAAAGATGTTGTTAGCCGGAGAGATTGCTGTAGAGGGGGCTCCTGTCGGCTCAATGTATTCCTTCCGTTTTGCCGGTCTCTCACCTGAAAATGGTTACGCGTTATTTTACGCGAAAGATGGAAGAAAAGTACATTATGGAGAACCGGATATGATGGAATTGGTAAATAGCGGTTCTATATTCCCTAAATTGTCCGGAGGTTTTGATACGCAATTTACCTATAAGCGGATGTTCTCACTTTCTTTGGCTTTTTCGTACAACATTGGCAATGTGCAGAGATTGCCACAAGTTTACGAGGACGAGAGAGCGGTTTTTGATCCGTTAAGCAATGTGTCAAGTAAACTAAAGCATCGTTGGAAAAAGTCGGGTGATGAGAAGTATACTTCTATACCAGCACTTTATAATGATGCTAATTCTTCAGATTTGATTACTAATCCGGATTTGAATGCCAGTAGAGAGGGAGCGCTTTCTTATTGGTATCCGACGACGATGTATGATCAAAGTGATGAACGTGTGGCTAAAGGAGATTTTCTTAAGTTGAAAATGGTTGCCTTAAGTTATATGATGCCTGAAAAGTATTTGAGAAAGTTACGTTTGTCCGGCTTGACTTTACGATTGCAAGTTACAAATCTTTTTACTATTGCGGATAAGAAGTGGGAGGGACTGGACCCGGAAAGTCCTGGTGCTAATATACCACTTTTACCTACATATAGTCTTGGAATAAATGTTTCATTTTAACGACCAGAAGTTATGAATAGGATACTTGTATACTGTATATTTTGCATGATTGCATTTTCATATATATCATGTGATGATTACTTGAAAGATGATTCCGGTGATTTACTTATTCCGAAGACTGTTTTGGAATATGTACCGGTATTGTATAAAGAAGGATATCCTCGTACTTTTAATACGGATGTGGCATGGGTTAAATTAATGACGGATGATGTCGAGATGGGATACCTTGAAAAAGATCCGAATAGTTCATGGAATTCAGATGGTTTCGATGTATTGTCCGGGGGCGAGGGACGACAAGCTTATATTTGGCATTATAATATAGAAGAGAAGATTACAGATAATAATTGGGCCCGAAGGTATGAGGATATATTGGGATGTAATGTAATTATCGACGCTTTGCCTGAGATGGAATATAATCCTGAAAGTGAATTGGGTAAATATAATTCTTTAGCTTCTCAAGCGTATGCTTTGCGTGCGTATCATTATTTTTGCCTGGTGAATACTTACGCGTTGCCATGGTCAAAGGATAATCTTGACGAATTAGGCGTGATTATTCGTACCCAACCGCAAATTGATATTGCTCCCCGTGAACGTTCCACTATAAGAGAGGTTTATGAGTTAATTAATGAGGACATCAAAATTGCTCAGGAGTATGCCGCACAGGCTGAAGTATCAATCAATAAACATATGCTTTCTCCGGCAGCAATTCAATTGCTCGCAACTCGAATCGCTTTGTTCCAGGAAGATTGGGAAACTGTAATAAAGATCGGAACTGTTTTTTTGCGGGAAAATTCAACAATCCTTGATTTGAATGGTGTGGATGAAAGCATAATGGGGACAGATGTTGTCGCTGATTTTAAAATTATGGATATTGATGGCAATAAAGAGATCGTGTTTACTTTTGGATCAACAAGTAGCAATTATGATTTCCTTTCTTCCCCGACAACAATGTGGAATTTGGGTTTTCGTGTATCGCATAATGATGACGGCTCTTTACTCAAGGCGTATGAACAAGGTGATGAGGAAGATTTACGTTTACTAGCTTATTTTCAGCAAGATATATTTACTCCGAGTTGGTGGCCTGGAATTATTCCGGATGAATGGAAATATAAATATCATTATCCGATTAAATACAAGAGTAGTTTAAAAGCTTCCGGATGTCGGGAGAATTGGCGGACAGTGGAAGTCGTGTTAAATGTAGCAGAAGCGTATGCCCGTCAAGCCAATGATATTAGTAGTGATGCCATTCAATTAATAAATGAATTACGGGCTAAAAGAATAAAGACCTCCACGTATGTAGAGAAAAGTGTTACAGATTTTGCCAATAAAGAAGAGTTAGTGAAATTTATTTGGGCAGAACGGCGGAGAGAATTATGTTTTGAAGAAACCATGAGATTCTGGGATTTGCGCCGTCAAGGGATGCCTCAGCAAATACATCGGTTTTATGAATCAAAAACATCTTTTGAAACATTCGTGTTACCACAAGGTAGTAAAAACTATGTGTTAGCAATTCCTAACTCCGAGCTGAACGCCAATCGATTGGTAACCTCTAATGTAAGAGAAGATATTAAAGCGCAATGATAATAATTTGAATAAAATATGAAGTTATGAAATATAAATATTTATTATTCTGGTTATTTACTGCAATAGTACTGACTTTTGTAGTGAGCTGTTCGGAGGATGATATTGTACCTAAAGATTTAAGTAATCTCCAGTATGAACTTCCTCGTGGAGAACCCGGTTCTTTGGAGGAAATGATTTACGGTGTGTATGAACGTTACGGGACGTATATTTTATATGATTTTGATGAGTCTGTTATTCGGACACGTTGGACGTTAAAATGGAGTGGATGGTATGCTCCGGTGAAACCGGGAAATGAGGAGCGAGTGAAAAAGATGGTTACTTTTTTGCAAGAGAACCTTTTTAACGGTTATACGGATGATTTCGTTAGGCGTAATCTAGTTTACTATATATTTCTCGTGGACTCCGTGCAACCGCCATTATCATCGAAATACCCGGATATGGCAGTGGATGATCATAGATTTATTATAGCAAACATAGGAGTACAGTTGGATGATTATAATGATGCTCGTTGGACAAGTTTGAGAACAGATTTGATAAGTAATTTCACGCTTGGTTTTTACGAAGCAGCATCAATTAAGCCTACGCAATTTATTGCGTCTCGTACTCCGGGAATGTCTTTGGGGATTCCGTCGAAAAATATGGATCCGCTTGGCGAGTATGACGATTATACATATATGTTTTATTTAGAGGGGTTTGTGAAATGGAAAAATCTCGCTCATGGCAATTCTAATTCGTTGACACCGGATGAAGCACAGGATTTTGCAGATTATATTACATTCTTGACAAATAATACGAAAACAGAGTTGACAAACGTGTTTAATCGATTCGAGAGAATGAAAGAGCGAGCTTTGATATTAGTTCCTTATCTTAATAATATATTGGAATTGAATGTAGTGGCAACACAAAATAAAAATTGTCCGGAAGATCCGATTCCTGAGAACTTTTTTTCTCAGTTTTAAATTGTTTGTCGGGTAGTTCGCTATTCTACCCGACAATCCTTAAATATGAAGTTCAAAAATGTTATTGTATGAAAAATCTATTTATCGTTTGTGTGTTTGTTGTGTTCGGTAGTGGCGTTTTCGGGCAAGGAATAAAGTTTATTGAAGGAGAGAAGTGGGATAATGTGTTGAGAATGGCGCAAGAACAGAACAAGTATATTTTTATGGATTGCTATACGTCATGGTGTGGTCCGTGTAAAGCGTTGGCGAAAGATGTTTTCACGAAGAATGAAGTCGGGAATTTTTTTAACTCGACATTTGTGAATGTGAAATATGATATGGAAAAAGGTGAGGGAAAGGAATTGTATACCCGGTACAAGAAATTTATTATCGGTTTTCCGACACTTTTGTTGATAGATAAGAATGGAAATGTGGTACATCAGATGGCGGGATATCAAGAACCGGAGGTGTTGATTGCCGGGATGAAAGCGGGAATCGAAGGAAAAAGTTTGTTCGTAATGCAAGAGAAATATAATGCAGGAAGTCGGGATTTGGGGTTTCTGAATGAATACGTGAGCGTATTGCAGGGGGCTTTCTTGAAAGATGAGATTCAAAAAGTGGCGGAGGATTATATGAAATCAGTACCTGTGGAGGATTTATTGAAAAAGGAAGTGTGGGATTTTGTCGGGGAGTACGTGAAAGATCCTTATTCGCCACAGTTTAATTTCGTGGTATTTAACTTTGATAAGTATGTTTATCGATTGAAGGTGGATGGTTATCGTTTGGAAAGGCAATTGACGTGGGCGTTGGAGAAGGCGGTGAAGGATATTGTGGAGTTGAAGACTGATGAACAAGGGCATTTGTTGCCATTGACTGATGAACCGGAGAAAGTGAATATGTTGTTGACTCTGCTGAATCGGGGTAATTTCAAACGGGCGGAAGAGATGCGTGCAAAGTTGAAAATTCATACGTTGAAGTTGGAAGAAAAATGGAATGATGTGGTAACTTACCTTTTGGTGTATCGGGATGTTCGGGCATTGGGATATACGGAACGATTTCTGTGTGAAAGCTTTATGTATATAGCTTTGCATGGTAAGGACAAAAAAGTACTGAAACGTTGTTTGCCGATTATGGAAGGGATTCAAGCGAAAGAGGATATGGAAAAAGACGGAAGTAATTATCATGGTACTCTAGCAGAGTTATATCGGGCTTTAGGAAATAAACAAAAAGCTGAAGAACATCAAAAGATTGACGAGCAGAAACAAAAAGAGGCAGAAGAACGGTTTCGGAAAATGTTTGAGAAAAAAGAATAGATGATATGAGAATAAAATTATTTTTAATCCTGTTATTGACAGGATGGGGGTATGTTTTGTGTGCCCAAGAAGAGAAACAGGAAGGAATTGTGTTCATGGAGAATGAACCTTGGAGTGAAGTTTTGCGGCAGGCAAAAGAGCGGAATCGGTTGATTTTCATGGATTGCTATACCGTGTGGTGTGGTCCTTGTAAAGGATTGTCGAAAGATGTATTCCCACAGAAGCAGGTGGGTGATTTCTTTAACGCTCACTTCGTGAATGCGAAGTATGATATGGAGAAAGGGGACGGAAAAATGTTGCGGGAGAAATACAAGGAATACATTATCGGTTTCCCGACTCTGTTGCTAATCGATCAGAATGGTGAGGTAATTCATCAGATGGCGGGATACCAGAAGGCGGAAGATCTGATAGCAGGGATGAAAGCCGGATTGGAAGGGAAGACATTGCCCGCCTTACAAAAGAAGTACGAGGCGGGAGCCCGGGATTTCGAAACGGTACGGGATTACGTGGCGGCATTGAACGGGGCTTTTAAAAAAGAGAGTATTCCTGTGATTGCTTCTGAATTCATGAAGACAATACCGCTCGAAAAGTTAATGGATAAGGAGGTTTGGGGACTCGTGGGAGCGTATATTACTGATCCTTATACGGAGGCTTATCAGTTTGTTTTCAAACAGATTGAGAAGTTTCAATATCGGGTTGGAGTGAATCGTTATGATCTGGAACGCCAATTGGGGAACGGAATGGCAGATGCAGTGAAAGAGATTATTCAAATAACGACGAAAACAACAAATGCGGATACATTGAAGATGATGGCAGATAAAGAAGAGGTTCTGCGGGAAATGTTGGAACAGAACACGGTGAAGCGTTTTCCGACTTATTTGTGCAAACTGGCAATTAACGAGCTGCGTCTGACGGGGAAGGTGGATGTGATGTTTCGTATGATGGTGTTTGCGGACGAGTTGAATATATTAAATTACGAGAATGATTTTCGAGGCGGTACTTATTTGTATATCACGGAGCACGTGAAAGACAAGAAAGTATTGAACGGGATATTGAAGATTATGACTGCTGACCAAGAGAAAGCAAATCAAACGAAAAGTGATCTCGTGAGGAGTAATTATTATGATGTGATAGCGGCAGTTTACACGAAACTCGGGCAAAAGGATAAAGCTGCCGAAGCGAAGAAAAATTATGAACAGTTGGAGGAGAAAAAGATGGTAGAGATGAAAAAGATTTTTGGAGTAAAGGATGAAAAATGATGTTTTATTAAAAGATAGATGGTATGATAAAAAATGTATGTTATTGGTTGTGTGCTGTTCTCTTGTTAGCGGTAGGATGCAGCAAGGAGAAGACTTACACGATTTCCGGGACATGGGAAAATGGTGACGGTAGGGTTGCCTATCTGAAAAAGGAGATTGGTGAGAAACAATTTCAAGTATTGGATTCGGCTGTCGTGAAAGACGGCAAGTTCGAGATGAAGGGGATAATTCCTGAGATTGATATGCGAAAATTGGTGATCGGCAAGGACGAGCAGGATATTTTGTTGGACGAGATCCCGATTCAAGTGACGGCAACTCAAATGACCAATAAACAGGGAGAGAAAGTCGAGTCGTGGAAAGTCGGAATTAAAGGGAGTCGCGAGCAGGAGGTTATACAGAAAGGGAAGAGTCTTTCCATGGGAAAAAGTTTAATGGGTTTGGCCGGTATGTTTGCCATGGTAAACGTGAAGGATGATTCCGTGAAGTTGGACTCCGTGTATAAAGCCACGCAGATGATGAAAAAGGCTATGGACGAGCAAATCAAGAATTTCGTGGATTCCAATAATAATAGTTTGGCGATTACTTATTTGATCGGTGATTTTATTGCCAAGGAATACCCGTTCGAGGATGTGGAACATTATTATAGCAATTTGACCCCGGAGGTGAAAACTTCTTACCCGGGACAGTTGTTGAAAGACCGGATGATGAGTCTTCAATCCATTAACGTGGGTGGTTTTGCCCCGGATATTGATTTGACCGCTCCGGACGGGAAGACAATCAAGCTCTCGTCGTTGAGAGGGAAATATGTGTTGTTGGATTTCTGGGCTTCGTGGTGCGGGCCTTGTCTGGCAGAAGTGCCGAACGTGAAAGCGATTTATGATATGTACAAGGACAAAGGATTCGAGGTGTACGGGGTGTCGCTGGATGACAAGAAAGATGCTTGGGAGAAAGCGATTGACAAGCACGGTCTGAATTGGGTACATGTTTCTTCGTTGAAAGGGTGGGAGTGTCCCGTGGCGAAACGTTATAACGTGACGGGTATTCCGAAAATGTTCCTTTTGGACAAGGAAGGGCGTATCGTAGCCACGGATTTGCGGGGAGAGGCTTTGAAAGAGAAAGTAGCGTCGTTTTTTGAATAGCAAAGGATAGTACACGAAAAAAATAATGGATTCTCTTGTCAACTGATTTTGACTTTTGTGTCTATTAATAAATGAAGTTATATAATAGATGACTAATTTAATAAGTTTAGTATGAGAAAATGGATGTTTGTATTGTTGGCAGTAATGATTGCCATGCCGTTGTCGTCGGATTTGTACGCGGCAAGTAAAAAGAAAAAGAAGAAAGGTGCGACCGCAGCAGCGTTGCCTGCTCCCAAGAAAGTAAGTGCTTATGATAAGTTGCTGAAAGGAAAAAATGTAGTTACGTCGAAGAGTGATTTTATTACCTTGCACAAGGTGGGTAACAAGTTGTATTTCGAGATTCCGTTGAAGTACATGGAACGTGAGATTTTGCTTGCTTCCACGGTGACGAACGTGACCTCTCCGGAGTTTTGCGATATAGGCTACAAGGCAAATAGTCCGTTACATTTGAAATTCACGAAACGGGATAGTTCTATATTCTTGCGTTACGTGAGTTCGTCTGCGACTACCGATAATTTGCAGAAGGCGATGAGTAGCGTGTACGGCGATCCGATCCTGTACTCGTATGACGTGAAGGCGTATAATGCCGACAGTTCGGCCGTGGTGATCGATATGTCGACGCTGTTCACCACGAACGTGAAGGATTTGGGATTTTTCGCTGATGCCATGATGGGCGGTATGGTAAAGATTTCCTCTTCTTTCAAGAAGGAGGCGTCTTATTTGGACGAGATCAAGGCTTTCGATGATAACTTGAGCGTGAAGACGGTGATGTCGTACGGGGTGTCATTGAGCGTGATGGGAATGATGAAGCTGATGGATGATTATCCTTTCACGGCAACGGTTACGCGTTCTATCCTGCTTTTGCCGGAAGACAAGATGCGTCCCCGTATTTCGGATTCCCGCGTGGGTATATTCAATAGTAATAAACTCCGGCTTTCTATCACGAAAGAGGATGCCATCGGAAGTTATTCCGTGGCTCATCGCTGGAGAATAGAACCGAAAGATGTGGAGGCTTACAAGAGAGGCGAACTGGTGGAACCCGTGAAACCGATCGTGTTCTACGTGGATGATGCTTTCCCGGAATTGTGGAAAGAGCCGATTCGTCAAGCCGTGACGACTTGGAATATTGCGTTCGAGAAGATCGGTTTCAAGAACGTGATGGTGGCGAAAGATTTCCCGAAGGATGATCCTGATTTTGACCCGGATAACTTGAAGTATTCTTGTATCCGCTACGTGCCAAATTCCACGGCTAATGCTATGGGACCGTCATGGACAGACCCGACAACGGGAGAGATTATCAATGCCTCGGTGTTGGTTTACGGGAATATCATTCAATTGATTAATAACTGGCGTTTCGTGCAGACGGCACAGCTTGATCCTTCCGTGAGAACGAAAAAGTTGCCGGATGACGTGGTGCAAGCATCATTAATTTACGTGGTGGCTCACGAAGTAGGACACTGTTTGGGATTCATGCATAATATGGCTTCTTCCGCTGCTTTCCCGGTAGATTCTTTACGTTCCGCCACGTTTACTCAAAAATACGGGACTACACCTTCTATCATGGATTATGCCCGTTTCAATTATGTAGCTCAACCGGGTGACAAGGGTGTGAAATTGACTCCCCCGAATTTGGGTGTGTATGACGAGTTTCTAATCAAATGGAATTACCGGTATGTGCCTGATGCACGGGATGAGTGGGATGAACAGGCAATCGTGGAGAAATGGGTGGACGAGAAAGCGGGCGATCCGATCTATCGTTACGGGAGACAGCAAATTCAGGTGCGTTATGATCCGAGTGCTATAGAGGAGGACTTGGGTGACGATCCGGTAAAGGCAAGTGATTACGGGGTGAAGAATCTGAAGTATATTCTTTCAAATTTGAAGGGATGGATCAATGATGATGCGGATTATTCTCATCGTCAGACTTTATACGGTCAGATTATGAATCAATATTACCGTTACTTGCGCAACGTGATGTATAATGTCGGTGGTATTTATTTGACGGAAGTGAAAGAAGGTACCCCGGGCAAACGTTACGAGGCAGTGCCGAAAGCTCGTCAGAAGGCTTCTTTGGCTTGGGTGTTGAAGCAATTCAAGGATTCCGATTGGTTGAATAATACGGAATTGAAGCAACATTTCCCGTTGCACGTGGATGGAAGTGCTATCGTGCGTGATCGAGTGGCGAAAGATTTGAGAGGTTTGACGAGTAACGTGATTCTTTCTTCTCACGTGGCAAATTCACCGTACACGGTCAATGAATTTATGACGGATCTTTACAACGGGACGTGGAATAACCTGTTGCAGGGGAGGTCGTTGACGCAAGGAGATAAGATTTTGCAACAAGCTATGGTGGATATGTTCTGCGAGTCGTTGAGTGACGGTGCCGGTAAGAAATCCGCTTCTCCTTTCGGGTTCGCTTCTTCGGTGGACGAGATTGTTGCCTACGGCTTGGACGAGAGCGGTTTGATTGGTCGTTTCGCAGATCAATTCCGTACAGTGGATGAAGAATACGGGAGAGGTTATGTTGCCTCGCGTATGATCGAGAACCAGTTCGGAACGCCGGGTTACGGTTGGCAAAGAGCCGTGAATGTATCTGCTATTGATGATTCGAAGGCTTATATGCAGGATATGGCAATTAAGTCCCGTAATTTGTTGAAGAGCAAGATCGGTGGAACGTCAGGTAGCGCAAAAGTGCATTATCAATCGCTTTTAATTAAGTTGAATAATGCGTTAAAGGATAAGTTATAGGAATTGTTTTTCTCATTTTAGTTGAAGAAGATGTCCAAAAAGTACTCGTCTGCTGCGTTCTTGCTTTCCAAAGATTCGATCACGTGCTTTAGTACGCTCCCTCATCTTTGTAAATCAGAGCCTTGCATCTGAGTATTTTTTGAACACTTCTAAAGAATACAAATAGAGGCTGCCTTTTCGGATAGCCTCTTTTTTTATGTGTATATTCATTGAAAATGAACCTTTTGCCGCTAAGAACGTATTTTTTACAGAAAAAATATAACTTACATTACCCCCTTTTGGTAGATTTAAGTGTATTAGGAGTATAAAATCACACTATGATGAGTAAAGTAACTGACAAGTCGTTTAAAATATCATTTTCTATCGCCCGTGTAATCAGCGGGGAAGCCACTGTCGCGGAGCGAAGAACGGTAGATGAATGGCTTGCGGTTTCGGAGGAGAACAAGCGGTTGTTTGAACGATTGCAGGATGAGAAAGAATTAGTACGTAAGATTGAATTGTATCGGACGATTGATAAACGTATGGCTTTTAAGGAATTTTTGCGAGAAAAGGAGAGAATGGAAAAAGTTCGCCGACAACGCCGGATAAACAGAATTTTCCGGTATGCAGCCATATTGCTTATTCCTTTGTTGGTTGGGGGTATATATATGCTGCAACAGAGCTTTTCCGGTGATGAGGTTATGCAGGTGGCATCGGCTATTGCCCACGGGGACAAGAGAGCCGTGTTGCGTTTGTCGGATGGTAGCGCGATAGAGTTGGGAAAAGACAACGTGGTATTAAGTGAGCGGAATGGTACGATGATATCCAACCGGAATAGCGGGGAATTGGTGTATCAAGGTACGACCGGGGGAGAGGATGCAAAAGTCATTTATAATACATTGGAAATTCCGGCTAACGGGGAGTTTTTCATGCAGTTGGCGGATGGTTCCAAGGTATGGTTAGGGGCTTGCTCCAAGCTTAAATATCCGGTGGCGTTTAACGGAAAAACGAGAGAGATTTATCTGGAAGGAGAAGCATTCTTCGAGGTGGCGAAGAATCCGGATAAACCGTTTATCGTGAAAACTAAAGGTTTTGCGGTGAGGGCATTAGGAACCTCGTTTAACGTGATGAGTTACATGGATGAAACTTTCGCCCATACCACGTTGAAGACCGGAAAGGTGGAGGTGACAACACGGGAGCAGGAAAAGGTGGTTCTAACCCCGGGACAACAGGCGTATTACTCGGAACATGGAGTAAACGTGAGAGAGGTGGACGTGGAGGTTTATATAGCATGGATGGGGAATACGTTCAAGTTTGACAAAGAGAATATAGATGTGATCCTGCGAAAGATAGCTCGTTGGTATAATGTACATATATTTTATATGAACGAGAATTTGAAGAACTATCATTTTAAAGGAACACTTCCCAAGTACACGGATATACATGATGTGCTTGAATTATTGGAACAGACAACAAATATAAAATTTGAGATAAAGGGAAATACTGTAATAGTGATGCAAGATTTGACAAGATCGAATCACTAGTGTGCCAAAGGTATTTTTCTAGCTTGTCAGGTGTGAGTTTATAAGATTTGCAAAAGTATTGTTATGTGCATCGGGTAAATAATTTGCTCGTTGTGAGGATATTGTATGTATTATTTTAAAATTAATGATGATTATTATGAGACGAACTTTTTTGTTTTTTGTTACTTGTCTTGTTGTGCTTTCCGCGGCAGAACCGCTTAGCGCCGGAACGAGGAAGAAGAAAAAGGTAGAGGAGAAAAAGGTAACCCCTTACGAGAAACTGTTCCAAGGCAAGAAGGTGGAAACAGTGAAAGGGATGGTTACATTGCACAAGATGGACGGGAAGGTCTATTTTGAATTTCCATTAAACTTGATGGGGCGGGATATGTTGTTGGGTTCCACCGTTTCGGAGATTAGTGATAACGGGAATGTATTGGTGGGACAGAAGGTGAAACAACCCTTACATATAAAGTTTACACTTCGCGATAGTACGGTGGAATTGAGGGAAGTGACCAATAGAGCTCGTCGTCAAATATTCACGGATTACGAGGAAGAAGGTGTTCTTGCTGCCTTGGCACAGGGAGTGGGATGTCCGGTGATGCAGGGATTTAAAGTGAAAGCGTATAACGCGGATAGTACTGCCGTTGTGTTTGAGATGACTGATTTTCTGGTGAGCGACAACAAGCGGCTTGATCCTTTTGATCCGAACGGGAAGAAGACTATGTACGGGGCATGCGCCCGTCGGGCTTCTTTTAAAAAGAACCTGTCGTATGTCGATCAGTTGAAATCGTTCGAGGACAATATGTCGATTACCTCTTGTCTGAGTTACACGCAGGATTTGTTGTACATGGGAATCGTGATGATTGCTTATCAAGAACCCGTGCGGATAAAAGTGAACCGTTCTTTTGTTCTTTTGCCGGAAGAACCTGTTATGCATGCCCGTATGGCGGATCCCCGGATTGGTTATTTCACTTCATCTAAAGAGAAATTGACTCGGTACGCGGATGAGGTGCAGATACAGACTTATGCCAATAAATGGGATATTCGTCCGAAAGATGTGGAGGCGTATAAAAGAGGGGAGTTGGTGGAACCGGTGAAACCGATCGTGTTCTACGTGGATGACAAATTCCCGGAAGCATGGAAAAAACCGGTAAGAGAGGGCGTGTTGGAATGGAACAAAGCGTTCGAGAAGATCGGTTTTAAAAACGTGATGGTAGCGAAAGATTTCCCGAAAGATGATCCTGAGTTTGATCCTGCCAACTTAAAATATAACTGTGTTTATTACGCGCCTATCGGTATCGCCAATGCTATGGGGCCTTCTTGGGTAGATCCCCGGAATAGTGAGATTATTCAAGCTTCGGTGTTCATTTATCATGATGTGATCCAATTGGTGAATGATATGCGTTTCGTGCAGACTTCGCAAGTGGATCCCCGTGTACGCACGACAAAATTACCGGAAGATGTGTTGGAAGAGAGTATGCGTTATATTGTGGCGCACGAGGTTGGGCACTGCCTCGGTTTGATGCACAATATGGCTTCGTCGGCTTCAATCCCGGTAGAGAAATATCGTGATAAAGAGTTTATGGAGAAATACGGGACGACGCCTTCCATCATGGACTATGCCCGGTTTAATTATATCGCTCAGCCCGAAGACAAAGGGGTGAAATTAACTCCGCCTCGTTTGGGTGTATATGATTTCTACGCGATAGACTGGGGATATCGTTTCTTCCCGGATGCCAAGAGTACGGAAGAGGAAGTTCCTCACTTGAACAAAATTATCGAGGATAAGATTGGTGACCCGATGTATCGTTACGGGAAACAACAAATTTATTACGGGGTATTTGACCCGACTTCCTTGACGGAAGATTTGGGTGACGATGCAGTGAAAGCCGGGGAATACGGTATCAAGAACTTGAAATATATCATGAGTCATTTGAACGAGTGGCTGGATGGACAGGATGCGGATTATAGTTATCGATTCCATATTTATCAGGCAATAGCTTCTCAATATATGCGTTATTTGTATAACGTGAATATGAATATCGGGGGATTCTATATCAATGAGCATATGGTCGGTGATCCTTACGCCACGTCTGCCATTGTCCCAAAAGAGATGCAGAAACGTTCGGCACAGTTCCTGTTTGAACAATTGAAAGACATGGATTGGATTGATAACATCGACGTGGTGAAGAATTTGCCGCTGGACGGATCGACAGCCCGGTTGATGCTGAAAAATCTTGCCGGTTCGCTATTGAACACGAAACGTTTGTCGCTGGCAGTTTATCGGGATAAAGATGCTTATTCGCCGGAAGAATATCTGACGGATTTATACGAGAGTATCTGGGCTTCCGCGATAAAGGGAACGAATCCCACGGAATGTGAGCGTATCCTGCAAACCGAAGTGTTGAAGAATTTAATTAAAGGGGCAGATCCTCTCACTCCCAGAGGTGAAGTGGATGAATTGCTTGCGGCCGAGATGAATCGGGATGTACATGCTTTGTCACCTCGTGCGGATTTACCCGTGTATCAACAAATGGAATTGTTTGATCATTTGAGAGATATGCCGGTTGTTTCAGGTAATTTCCAAGGCGATATGTTGGATTACTATCATTCATTGAATCAGATGAATGAATTGAACGAGCGTGCCGGGTTTGACTATATTTATTATGTATTCAACACGTCGACGAATAACAATAACTATTTGTATTATCAATTATTGACAAAAGTGAAAGCCGTGATGGAAAAAAGGAAAAACAGTGGCTCGTATGAAACTCGTGCGCACTATACTTATTTGCTTTCTATCGTGGAGGATTTTATGAAGTCAAAATAAATAGGGTGATTAATACTTTAAGTGTTTGAAGATGAGAATAAAAATATACAGGTTATTCATCTGCATCATGGGACTCTTGTTTCTTGTGACCGGAGAGGTTGCCGCGAAAGGGAAAAAGAAACAAGAGGTGAAGGCGGATGCACCTGCTCCCCAGAAGCGTTCCGTGAAGTACGATCGCCTCTTCCGGGAGAAGAAGGTGGAAACTAAAAAGGGATTGCTGACGATTCATAAGATCGGGGCGAAGTTATACTTCGAGTTGCCCATGAATCTTTTGAACCGGGAGTTCCTGCTCGGAACGACGGTGAGCGAGATCAGTAATAACGGGAACGTGTTGGTCGGGCAGAAAGCATCGGAGCCGTTGCATGTGAAATTCAATATTATTGACAGCACGCTGTATATGCAGGAGGTGACGAATGGCACTCGTCCCAACGTGTATGCTGACGAGGTCGGAATGCAACAGGCTGTGGCTAAAAGTACGATTATCCCGTTGATGCAAGCCTTTAAAATTGCCGCTTATAATCGGGACACTACCACGGTGGTTTTCGATGTGACTGAAATGTTTTTGGGTGATAACAAGCGAATGGAGCCTTTCGACCCGTATGGAAAGACTGCGGCATTCGGTTTGTTGACGAGAAAAGCGACATTGAATAAGTCGTTGTCATACTTGGACTCTTTTAAAGCATTCGAAGATAATATCTCGATTTGTTCGGTGTTGACTTATCACGAGGTACTTACCCGTAAGAACACGGGGTATCGGCATGCTGAACAGGTAACCATGAAGGTGAATCGTTCCATGATTTTGTTACCGGAAAAGGAGGATATGATGCGTTGGCGGTTGGCGGATCCCAGAGTTGGGTATTTTGTTTCATCTCGTGTACATATGGGGATGGATGTAGACCGGAGTACTCGAACTTATTTTATGCATCGTTGGAATCTGGAACCTTCGGACATGGAGAAATTCAAGCGGGGAGAACTTGTAGAACCGGTGAAACCGATCGTGTTTTACGTGGATAATACTTTCCCCGCTTCATGGAAGAACGCTATCCATGAAGGCATACGGACATGGAACAAGGCATTCGAGCGTATCGGTTTTAAGAATGCCGTTCAATCGAAGGATTTCCCGAGAGATGATGCGGAATTTGACCCGGATAACCTGAAATACTCTTGCGTGCGTTATGCACCGATTGGGGTTGAAAATGCCATGGGACCCTCTTGGGTAGACCCTCGCACGGGGGAGATTATGAACGCTTCGGTATTTGTATATCATGATATCGTGAAATTGGTGAACGAGATGCGTTTCGTGCAGACGGCACAACTGGACGAGCGTGTACGTACCCCTAAATTGTCAGATGAAGTGATGCACGAGAGCCTGCGTTATATTATTGCTCACGAGGTCGGGCATTGTCTTGGATTGATGCATAATATGGCAGCTTCGGCAGCCTTTCCCGCTGATTCGTTGAGGAGTGCGGCATTTACCCGGAAATACGGGACTACGCCTTCTATCATGGATTATGCCCGTTATAATTATATTGCGCAACCGGGAGATAAAGGAGTCGGTTTGACTCCGCCGGATTTGGGTGTGTATGATTATTACGCTATTGAAGTGGGATATCGTCCGGTACCGGAGGCGAAGAACGCGGAGGAAGAACTTCGTGTGGTACAATCTTGGATTGCGGCTAAATCCGGAGATCCGATGTATCGTTACGGCAAGCAGCAGGTGTACGACGAATATGACCCGAGCGCGTTGACCGAAGATTTAAGCGACGATGCCGTGAAAGCCGGGACTTACGGTATCAAGAATTTGCAATATATCTTGAAAAACATGAATGGTTGGTTGGATGCGGAAGACCGGGATTATACCTACCGGATAGATATGTACCGGGGAATTGCCAATCAGTTCGCCGGATACTTGAAAAATGCTTTGTTGAATGTCGGGGGATATTATTTGAACGAGAGTTTTGTCGGGGACGGGCGTATCGCTTTCAGCGTGTTGCCCAAGGAGAAGCAGAAACGTGCCGCGATATTCGTGATGGAGCAATTGCGCACGTTGGATTGGATTGATGCCCCGGAAGTGACTAAAAACCTGACAGTAGGAACGCCGAAGTCAGAAATTCTGGTGAAAAAGTTTGCCAAGGAACTGGTGAACACGAAACGGGTATCCTTGGGCTACTACCGGGACCCGAGGAGTTATTCTCCGAAAGAATATCTTGATGATATATACGCGCATGTGTGGGCATCGACAATAAAGGGCAGGAATCTCACGAAGGCTGAACGTACTTTACAGTATGAGGTCGTGTGTGCTATATTGAAACGGATACAGATTCCGAATCATCGGTTAGGAGATGGCAAGAAGAGAAGGCAGACTCAAGTGGAAACGCTGGCGAAAGAGATAAATCCCGTGTTGCCGGTACAAGGATTCGGTTTCCAATATTACGTGACGAACCTGTCTAATGATAATCAGGCGCATTTATGGCATGGGCTGTTGATTCGGGTACAGAAATTAATGGAGTCCCGACTGAACGGTGGTTCACGGGAAACCCGGAATCATTACGGCTTCCTTTTGGAAAAGATTGAGGATGTGCGTAACTGGAAATGAACGAGATATTAATTGATAAATAAGAAAATAAAAATATAAACAGATGAAAAGAAGTTTTGTTTTATTCACGGTTCTCCTTGTACTGGTGGCTTTCACGGATATTCACGCTGCCGGTAGAAAGGATAAAAAGAAAAAGGACACGGAGAAGGTGGAGAAATTGAGCAAGTACGACAAACTTTTTAAAGGTAAGAAGGTCGATACCAAGAAAGGTTTTATGACGTTACATTTGGTGAACGGTAAAATCTATTTCGAGTTACCGGTTTCTTTGTTGGGCAGAGAGTTCTTGTTGGGCTCGAAGATCGTGGAGACTTCCGACATGGGGAGCGGTACCGTGGGATTGATGGGAACCCGTCCGAAACATTTTGCTTTTTCGTTGCAGGACAGTACCCTGATGATGTGTGAAATCAGTCGTAATGGTCAACTTCCTTTATATTCGGATTCGAGTGAAGAGGGGGTACAGGAGGCTATCCGTATGAATAGTATTCATCCGCTTATCAATTCATTCCCCGTGTTGGCGTATAATGCCGATAGTACGGCTATCGTGTTTGATATGACGGATTTCCTTGTGGGGCATGATGAGGATATGACTCCTTTCAGTAGCGGGAAACGTACGCAGGAGTACGGTCGTGCCGGGATAGCCCCTGAATTTAAAAAGGATTTGTCATACGTGGTGAGCACAAAGGCTTTCGAGGATAACGTGTCTGTTGTTTCCTGTCTGGGATATTGGTTTGATTTGGTTATGGGCGGACAATATGTGATTTCGAAGAGCGAACCCTTAACGGCTAAAGTGAATCGTACCTTCATGCTGTTGCCGGAGCATCCGACAATGCGTCCCCGTTTGGCAGACCCGAGGGTAGGTATCTCAACTTCTGCTTGTGAGAATATGACAACCAAGGTCGATCGTTCCGTTGAAAGACATTACATGGAGCGTTGGGATATTCAACCCGCGGATGTGGAAGCCTATCGACAAGGGAAATTGACAGAACCGGTGAAACCGATTGTGTTCTATCTGGATCCTAATTTCCCTAAAGCGTGGCGTGCGCATGTGGCGCAAGGTGTTTTGGATTGGAATAAGGCTTTCGAGGCTATCGGTTTCAAAAATGCCATTCAAGTAAAAGATTACCCGACAAATGAGCCCGAGTTCGATCCGGATAATATGAAATATAACACGATTCGCTACGTGCCGACGGGTGTGGTGACGATGATGAAAGACGCCGCTTGGGTAGATCCTCGCAATGGCGAGATTCGTAACGCTTCTCTATTCTTGTTTCATGACTTGTTGAAATGGAATAACATTCAACGTTTCGTGCAGACCTCGCAAGTTGACGAGGGTGCCCGCCACTTGAAATTGTCGGATGAGTTGCAGGGTGAATCTATTCGGGCAGCCGTGCGTCACGAGATTGGACACACGTTGGGATTGATTAATAATATGGCAGGTTCGGCTGCTATCCCGACGGATTCTTTGCGTTCGGCTTCCTATACCCAAAAGTACGGAATTACGGCTTCCGTGATGGATAATATCGGCTTTAATTACGTGGCTCAACCGGAGGATAAAGGGGTAGCTTTAGTACCTCAACTGGGAACGTATGACTATTATGTTATAAAAGTGGCATACCAACCTGTATTTGGCGTGAATACGCCGGAAGAGGAGAATAAGGTGGTTGCCGGGTGGATTGCCGAGAAAGCCGGCGATCCGATGTATCGTTTCGCTCCCGAACAATATCTGTTGACGACCTTCGACCCCAGTGGATTATCGTACGATTTGGGTGACGATGCCATTAAAGCCAGTGCATATGGGCTCAAGAACTTGAAATATATCATGGAGCACATGAACGAATGGATGGATAAGGAAGACCGGGATTATAATTACCGGAATGACATGTATCGCTTTATCGTGGCACAGGTAAAGGGATATTTGTTCAACGTGTACCGAAATATCGGTTCTTTCTACTTGAATGAACCGTTCGTGGGTGATCCGAATCCGACGCTTACAGTCGTGCCGAAAGAGGTGCAACGAGCTTCTTTGAAATTCGTGATCGAGCAGTTGAAAGATTTAAGGTGGTTGGATCAGGAAGAGGTAATCAAAAATCTAAGTTTTAACGGTTCTCAAGCGATGAAAATTTTGAAATCTTATGTCGTGAAGGAAAAAAACGTGATTACCGATTTATATCAGACCAAACGCATATCTTTGACTTATCATCGTGATCCTAACTCATATAGTCCGAAAGAGTATATCGAGGATTTATATGAACTTGTATTCGAACCCACGAAACGGGGAAGGGCATTGACGGATGAGGAGCGAGTGATGCAAGCGGAATTCATTTCAAACGTGCGTAATGATGTCGATATTAACGGTCGGGTAAGATGGTTCGGGCAATATTATGCAACAGAGGCAGATGTAAACGCCGGTTTGGATGAAGAATTGGAAGAAGAAGCCGCGCAAGAACCGGAACATCAAGCTTTCGGACATCGTTGGGTGGTGGAAAACATTGCGGCGGATAACCAGAAACATTTGTGGTACTCCGTGTACGATAAGATAAAAGAGTTGCTTAAAAAGCAACGCTATACGGGTGATGCCCGGACACGAGCTCATTATGATTATTTGTTATTCCTGATGACTCGTTCGTGGAAGGACATGCCTAAGATCTAAATATGTAGTCCGGGTGCCCGGACTACTTGAGTCAGAATTATTACTAACAAAATCCGTAGGATATGAATTTCAGATTTGAGAAAAAAATGAGAGAAAATTTTTTACACTCGGGTATTCTGAAGGGAGTCTTGTTACTCTGCTTCATGTGCGTACTCAAGGTAACTCCTGCCGCAGCGCAGAAGTTATCGTTGACCTTCCAGAATGCAACCATGGAACAGGTGCTGGAGGAGTTGAAAAGTAAAACATCTTATGATGTGCTGTACAATTTTGAAGAAATCGCCAAGATTCCTTCCGTGACGAAAGTATTTAAAGACGCTTCCGTGGAGGAGATTCTGCAGTATTGTTTGAAAAACACGAACTATACTTACAACATCGTGAACAACATCATCGTGATTAAGTTGAAAGAAGCGAATGACAAAAAGGACGTGAAAGTAAAAGAACGCACCGTCCGGGGAGTCGTGATGGATGAGCGGGGCGAACCGCTACCCGGTGCGACAGTCATGCTCAAGGGAACGAAGATGGGGGTCGCAACCGATGCGAACGGAGCATTTAAAGTCACTTTTGTCCCGATGGACAGTACCGTTTTTGTTGTTTCCTTTGTCGGTATGGTCACGAAAGAAGTGGTGGTCAGCAATGATACCAAGAATGATGATAAACCTTTATCTATCCGTTTGGCGGAAGAAAAAATGGAGATGGAAGAGGTGGTGATCACGGGATATGGTAACATCAATAAGAAAAGTTTCACGGGAAATGCGATAAAAGTGGAACGGGATGAGTTGCTGAAAGTATCTAAAAATAATGTTTTAGCAGCCTTACAGACATTCGATCCGTCTTTTCGTATACAAGAAAACACGGAGTGGGGTTCCGATCCGAATGCCGTGCCGGAGTTGTACATTCGCGGTCGTTCCGGTATTGGAGTAAAGGAATTGGATGCAGACGCTTTGTCAAAGTCTAATTTGAAAAATAACCCGAACTTGCCGCTTTTCATCATGGACGGATTCGAGATATCGGTAACCAAATTGTATGATATGGATATTAACCGAATCGAGAATATCACTTTGTTAAAGGATGCAGCTGCAACAGCGATGTATGGTTCCCGTGCTGCCAATGGTGTGGTTGTGATTACCACCGTTGCCCCGACACCCGGAAAGCTTTCCGTTTCATACAGTATGACCGGAACGGTAACTATGCCGGATCTTACTGATTATAACTTGATGAATGCTAAAGAGAAATTGGAAACGGAAGTTGCTGCCGGAATTTATCATGACGATAAACCGTTAAATCAATATACTTTAGACCGGGAGTACAATTGGAAATTGGATAATGTGGTACGTGGAGTGAATACTTATTGGTTGTCTAAACCGTTGCGTACGGCTTTTAATCATAAGCATAGTTTGTATGTAGATGGAGGTACTGATGATATTCGTTTCGGCGTGGATTTAGGGTACAATAATGAGGATGGTGTCATGAAAGATTCTTATCGTGACCGTATTAGCATGGGATTGTATTTGGATTATCGTCTTAAGTCTTTCCAAGTAAAGAATTATGTGTCTTATGGAGTAACTCGTTCGGCAGATTCTCCTTATGGAAAATTTTCAGATTACACGAAACAGTTGCCTTATAGTGAATACAAAAATGGAGATGGGACTTACAAGCGGGAATTGGAGGCATGGCATCTCTCTTTCGATAATGTAAATCCTTTATACGAGGCGAGTTTGAATAGTTTTAATCGTACGGAAAGCCATGAATTGATTAATAATTTGAGTGCTAATTGGTATATTAATGATTATTTGCAATTAAAAGGTCAGTTTACCGTAACCAAGTCAACAAGTAAAGGACGGAATTTTATCGATCCGAATTCTAAAAGAAATGCGGATGAATTGGATCTCGATAATTCGGTATCGGGACAATTGACGGTATCCACTTCCGAGAGTTTGGGATGGGATATGAACGTTATACTGGCTTACAATCGTTCGATAGAGAAACACAACGTGAACTTCTCGTTGGGTATTAATGCGACATCTACTACCGGGGAGAATGTATCTACTGTATATCGCGGTTTCCCTTCCGGCGATTTTAGTTCTGCCGGTTATGCTCAAGATGTTTACGAAAAACCTTCAAACGGGGACGAGAAGAGCCGTTTGTTCGGGTTCTTGGGAATGGTGAATTACAGTTATAATAATATCTATTTGTTCGACGCTTCTGTGCGTGTGGACGGTTCTTCTAAATTCGGAACAGATAATAAAACCGGAGTGTTCTGGTCGTTGGGTGGAGGTATTGCCTTGCATAATTACGATTTTATAAAGAATGCCGGTTTTATCGACGAGTTGAAATTGCGCGGAACTTACGGGGCGACCGGTAAGGTGAATTTCGAGCCGTTTGCTGCTAAAACCGTGTATAATGTGGATGGCGAGGAATGGTACGAAACGGGAATGGGAGCCTCTATGATTGCAATGGGAAATAAGAAACTCGGTTGGGAAACAACGTATTCCACGGATTTAGGGGTGGATTTCGGTTTTTTGAATAGGTTGTTTTACGTGACAGCTTCTTGGTATAACAAGAAAACGGTGGATTTGGTAAATGATGTAACCATCCCGAGTTCAACCGGTTTTACCACGTATAAAGATAACGTGGGAGAGATGCAGAATCGCGGTTTTGAAGTGAGTGTGCGCAGTAATATAATTAATGACCGAGATATGAGCTTTTCTATTTTCGCGAATTTGGCGCACAATGAAAACAAATTATTGAAGATATCCAGTTCATTGAGAGATTACAATGACCGTGTGGATGAAATGTACAAGGAATTGAAGATATATGATAGTGAGTCTGCTAAACCGTATAAAAAATATGAGGAAGGGGCTTCAACCACGGCAATTTCTGTTGTGAAATCACATGGAATTGATCCGGCTACCGGAAACGAGATATTGGAAAAGCGGGATGGAACGTTGACCACGGTATGGGATTCAGCCGACCAGATCAGTTACGGGGATACAGAACCAGATATTCAAGGTTCTTTCGGTTTCAATTTCAGGTATAAACAATTGTCATTGTATGCAACCTTCATGTACGAGTACGGGGGACAACGTTATAATCAGACTTTGGTAGACAAGGTAGAGAATGCCGATGTGTATAATGATAATGTTGATAAACGGGTACTTACCCAAAGATGGAAACAACCGGGTGATAAAGCTAAATTCAAAAAACTGGAAAATGGAAAAGAGTCGATAGTGCGTACCCGTCCAAGCACTCGTTTTGTTGAAGATTACAATTTATTGTCGTTAAATTCTTTGACTATTAGCTACGATCTTCCGCAACAATGGTTGAAGAAAGCGGGATTGGGTATGGTGCGTTTCGAGTTGGGAGCTAATGATTTGGCTCGTTTCTGTACTGTAAAACAAGAGCGGGGATTGAGTTATCCGTACGCGAGAACTGTGAATTTTTCATTGAAAGCGACTTTTTAAAAAATTAGAGATATGAGAAAGATTAAAATACTATATATCATTTTACCTTTGTTGCTTGGAGCTTGTAGCAATTGGCTGGAAGTACAGCCGAGCAATGAAGTGGACGAGGAAACTCTTTTCAATTCCGGGAGTGGATATAGAACAGCTTTGAACGGTATATATAAAGATATGTCTTCCACATCTTTGTGGGGACAGGAATTGACTTGGGGATTTGCTGATGTTCTTGCCCAGTATTACCCTAGTTATAATTTAGGGAGTAGTTCTCATGTTTATAATCGGGCTGTACGATATTTGTACGATGATAAGAATTTGGAATCTTTGATTCAGAATATTTGGTCTGTCGGGTATAACGTGATTGCTAATTGCAATAATTTGGTTCAGAATATCAGTAAGGAGGATACGGTGAAGTTCGAGGAAAAACGTCTCGAACGGGATATGATTCATGGAGAAGCCCTTGCTTGTCGTGGGTTTATGCACTTCGAGTTATTGCGCTATTTTGCTCCCTCGCTGAGTGAGGCCGGAGATAAAGTGTATATGCCTTATTTCGATGAATTTCCTTCTTTGATGGCGTCTTATTTATCCGTGCCGGGCATGATTGAGAAAATCGAGCGGGATTTGCTGGATGCTCGCGATATATTAGCTACGACCGATACGTTGAAAGAGATGCTTTATTTGTTACCAACTACGTGTCGTTATGAAGGACAGCAAGGTCCGTCAGATATGTTCTTTAATTACCGGGGTTTTCGGATGAACTACACGGCTGTGACGGCTGCTTTGGCTCGTTTATATTTTTATGCAAATCGATTAGAGGAAGCTGCGAAAATGGCAACCGAAGTGATCGATTTCGTGGATGATAGAGGGGATAAGATTTTTTCGTTTACTTCCAAAGAGACATTCAGTAATAAGACGAAAATGTATGATGAACTGATTTTTGCGCTTTCGCAACGTAAGTTGACGGAAAACTTTGAAAACTATGATGAATCGGATGATAATGCATGCAACTTGGCTGTGGATTATTGGGATTGGGAAGAATGGAAATCGGAAGATGCCGGGGATAAAAGATTAGCCGAGGACGGTGGATTGGTTCGTGTGGTGGAAGCGTGGGAGTATGTATTTACTCGTAAGTATTATGATGCAACAGGTATGAACGAGATAAATAAACGGATGCTGCCCGTGATACGTTTAAGCGAAATGTATTATATACGGGGAGAATATTACGCGAGTCTGGGAGATTTTGGTAAGGCTGTCGCTGAATTGGAGGTCGTGAGAAATGCGAGAGGGTGTACCCCGGGGCGAATCAGTGCTTCTAGTTTGGATGAATTTCATGACTTGATATTGAATGACGCGAAGAAAGAGTTTTGGGGAGAAGGGCAACTTTTTCATTTTTATAAGAAATATAACGTGAAACCCAATAAGAACACCAATTTCGTGTTACCGTTGCCGCGGAATGAATCAGGTATTTAATGATTAAATATGTAAAAATATGAATAGGTGGTTTATAATCAGTATATTTTTGACGATATTATTGGCGTCATGTGAAAAGGACCAGATTGGTCGTTATGATTTGGAGCATTACGTGTATTTTACCATGTCCGAGGAGCAAGACACTCTTTTGTCATTTGCCAATTATCCCGGGGCGGATACACATGATTTGTATTTTGAAGTGAATTTGATGGGGAATCTGCTCGCTTCTCCACGTGCGTTTAAGTTAGCTGTGATTGATTCGTTAACCACTGCAACCTCAGACTTGTACGAGTTTGATTCGGAACCTTATTTTGGAGCCGGTCAAGATAAGGATACGATAAAGGTTACGGTGAAAAAGAATGCGATGTTGAAAGAAAAAGATGCTACGCTTGTCGTGGCGGTCGTTGCCAATGAGAATTTTGAGCCGGGATTTGTTGGGCAACGATATATCACGATTCATTTTAATGATAAAGATGCAGCACCTCTCTGGTGGGATAGTACTTTTGAAATTTATTTCGGTCCCTGGTCTAGAGTGAAGTTGGATGCTTTGGTCGCGTGTACCGGGAAAAATGACTTTTCGGATGTAGAGGAGCCGGCATTGCGAAAATATGCTATTCAGTTGAAAAAGTATATTAAGGATGAGGGTATTACGGATAATGGAGAAGAGATTATCATTCCGGTGAATTAATTTGACGGTCTAAAGAGTATGAATATGAGAAATATAATATGGTTATTTGCATTGTTGTTCGCGTGCGCTGCATGTTATGATGACAAGGGGAATTATGATTATTCCGAAACAAATGGAATTACGATAGATTTGGGAAATACCCAGTATTTGGCGGTTGCCGGTGAAACGATAAATATTAAACCGGTACTGACTTTTGCGCAAGATAGTAATGAAACCGGACTGGAGTTTGAATGGCGCTTGGGCAATAAAGTGCTTTCCAATGAGCGTAATCTGTCTTATTACGTGGATACGATTTTGAAAGAGGATTGTTATTTACGGGTGTTGGATACGAAAACCGATATTACTTATTTGGCTCGAACTAATTTTGTATTAACAGAAAAGCATAATACCACGGGATGGATGATTTTGTCGGAAAAAGATGGCGAGTCGTATTTGACTTATATAAGAGAGAATATCGATGCTACAGCTCCGAGTGGATATTCTTACGTGGAGTACCCGGATGTTTATCAACAAGAGAATCATCTGAAATTGGGTGGCAAACCGGTAGGATTATTGGAACATTTTTATTATCGTTCATCTTCTTCTAATATTTGGGTACTATTGGATGGGGCTGAATCTGTTGATTTGAGCGGACTTTCATTTAAACGGGATATAACGTTGAAAGAGAGTTTTTTGGATGAACAATTACCTGCCAATTTCACGCCGCTTGAAATGGCTGAAATGAGGTGGATTTCTGCGGTGATTAATAAAAATGACCATAAAGTGTACACTCGCTTGAAGCTTTCTGATAAATCTTTTTTTACGGGGGCTTTTCTAGACAGTCCATTACAATACAATGGTGAAGATCTCTATGTAACGGATTTTGTGATTGCCCCCTTTATGGGACCCGGCTATACGTTGATGGTGGAAGGGAAGAAAGGTCAACAACGTTATCTGGCTTTGATTGATAAGGATAAAAGTAATGCGGGTAAAGTGTTGCCGTTGTCGATTAGCGGTGGATACCCGAATGAATTTTCACATTTGGATAATTTGGGCGATATGGAAGTGGTCTACACGGGATACAGTCGTGTCGAAACAAATAGTAGTGGTAAAAATATGTATCATTCCATATTGAGAAATGCAGAAGGAGCTTATTATTATCAAGAATTTACTATAGAGAAGATGACAGGAACTAGTTCTGTTATTGCAACACCGATAAAGCAAGTACCTTTTAATATTGGCGATATTTTGGATGAAAATACATTGTTTTGTATACCTCCCTATATAGAAAATACTTACATGTTAATTGCTCATGGAGCCGATTTATATATTATCGAACGAGCTAATATTGGTGCTGGAAATATGCAATCTTTTGTGATACTCTACAAACATTTCGATGCCGATATTACGGCTTTGGATGCAGAATCAGCTCGAAGTTATCGTGTCGGTGTAGGGCTTGCTAACGGAAAATTTTATGTATTGGACACAAAAATGGACAAAGGAATGCCGGAAGAAAGTAAACGTGTGATTTATGAATCCGATACAAATGTTGGTAGAATAGTGGATATTCGTTATAAAATGAAGACTGGTAATGCTTGGCAGAGTTAGATTTTAGTGAATGAACAATGTTTGATAACAATAGCGACTTTAATAATTAACAGAAATAGGAGTTTATAGTTATTTTAGAATGGGTTATTTCAGTGATGATTTGATATTTACTGGGATAACCCTTTCCTATTTTTTAAATATATTTTATTTGGATTATATTTAAATACTATGATACAATTCGAGCAACATCATGAAAAGCATGAATGCCGGGTAATCCTTACGGGAAAGAAGATGTTCGGTAAGTTTCTTTTTGCTGCTTTTCTTGTAGGACTTCACGGTTTCGACCGAGAGTTGCAGGCGTTCGGCAATATCGGCATTACTCAGTCCTTCGAGTGATAACAGCATGACTTCCTTGCTTTGTGGCGAGAGGTTGTCCAGTGCGGAGAGGAGTAACGAATAGACATCTTCCTCGATTGTTTTCTGTTCGAAAAATTCATCACTAAGATATAGTTCTTCCTGCAAAAATTCTTGTTTGATTTTCTCGTGACGCAGGTGATTGAGGCATTTGTTGCGAAGGGAGTTGTACAGGTATGATTTAAGATGCAACAGGTTCTCGAATTTTGTTTTTACGTCCAGTAAGGCGATAAAGACTTCTTGAACCAGATCGCGGGCAACATCTTGATTGGAAACATAATGATCGGCAAACAACACGAGAGGCGTATAATATTCATTATACAAGTGTTCGTATGCTTCATTTCTGTTTGACGAAAGCATTTTTAATAGTTCCTTTTCATCCATGTACAATATCTTCAAATCCAGAGTATAATATAATGCAAATATAAAATATTCAACTCAATTTTACACGTGTTCTATCTTAAAAGTATTAAAGAGTTGATGTTACACTTGTTCTATTCCCGGGAGGGGGCTTTTTTTCTCCTGATAATTTATTAAATTCGCGACAAATCTAATTAGACATATATGAGTGATAATTCCCTATTAGAAAAATTAGAGGTATTTTATATCCGATTCCGCGAGATCGGGCAGTTGATTACAGACCCCGAGGTGATTCAGGATATGAATCGTTTCGTGAAACTGAATAAGGAGTATCGGGAGCTGGAGCAGATCGTGGAGGCGGGTGACGAGTTGAAGAGTGCGGTGAAATCTTATGACGAGGCACAAGAGATATTGAACACGGAGAACGACAAGGAGTTGCGGGAGATGGCGGAGATGGAGATCGAAGAACTGGAAGCGAAGATACCGGAACTGGAAACCAAGATTAAAATGTTGTTGGTGCCTGCCGACCCGGAAGATTCGAAAAATGTTATTCTGGAAATCCGTGCCGGAACGGGTGGTGACGAGGCGAGCCTCTTTGCCGGTGATTTGTTTCGTATGTACACGAAGTATTGCGAGTCAAAGCGTTGGAAGATCGAGATCACGAATTACAGTGAGGGTACTTCCGGCGGTTACAAGGAGATCGTGGCGAATATATCGGGCGACGGGGTGTACGGGATCATGAAATACGAATCGGGTGTTCACCGCGTGCAACGGGTTCCGGCAACGGAAACACAGGGACGCGTGCATACCTCGGCGGCTACCGTGGCAGTATTGCCGGAAGCGGAAGAGGTGGACGTGGTGCTGAACCCGGCTGATATACGGAAAGATACCTATTGTTCTTCCGGTCCCGGCGGACAGTCCGTGAACACGACCTATTCGGCTATCCGTTTGACACATATCCCCACGGGTATCGTGGTGACTTGTCAGGACGAGAAGTCGCAGTTGAAAAACTTGGCGAAGGCTATGACCGAGTTACGTTCGCGTATTTACGCTATCGAGCACCAGAAGTATATGGACGAGATCGCCACGAAACGGAAGACGATGGTATCCACGGGTGACCGTTCGGCAAAGATCCGCACGTATAATTACCCGCAAGGACGGGTGACCGATCACCGGATAAACTTGACGTTGTACAATTTGGCGGCAGTGATGGACGGTGAGATCGGCGAGATTATCGAGAAATTGCAGATAGAGGAGAATACGGAGAAGCTGAAAGAGAGCGGATTCTAGGAAGTGAAAAGATAAAAATTAAAAGCTGAAAGTTTTATGACCTATAACGAACTGTTTGAGCAGGTAAAGAAGAAGAAATCTTTTTTGTGTGTCGGTTTGGATTCCGATATCAAGAAGATTCCGCAACATTTGATGGATGCCGAAGATCCGGTGTTCGAGTTCAACAAGGCAATCGTGGATGCCACGGCGGACGTGGCAATTGCTTACAAGCCAAATATCGCTTTTTACGAGAGTCGGGGTGTCGAGGGATGGCTCACGTTGGAAAAGACCGTGAAATACATTAAATCCAAGTACCCGAAGATATTTACGATCGCTGATGCCAAGCGGGGAGATATCGGGAACACTTCCGAGATGTACGCTCGTGCTTTTCTCGAAACATTGGAGTTCGATTCTATCACGGTGGCTCCTTACATGGGGGAGGATTCCGTTACGCCTTTCTTGAAATACGAGGGGAAATGGGTGATATTGTTAGCGTTGACCTCAAACAAAGGTGCTTTTGATTTCCAATTCTTCGAGGAAAACGGTGAGAAGTTGTATGAAAGAGTATTGCATAAATCCCAAGAATGGGGTAACGATCGGAATATGATGTACGTGGTTGGTGCCACGAAAGCGGAGATGCTGTCGGGCATCCGCGACATCGTGCCGAATCACTTCTTGCTGGTGCCGGGTGTCGGTGCTCAAGGGGGTAGTCTTGAAGAAGTGGCAAAATACGGGATGAACGCCCACTGTGGTCTGATCGTGAATTCTTCCCGCGGAATTATCTTCGCGGATAAAACCGAGAACTTTGCTACCCGTGCCCGCGAGGAAGCCGTGAAGTTGCAACAACAAATGGCTGAATTGTTGGCAGCGAGAGGGATTATTTGATCTGATGTTATCATATAAAGAACAAGAGGAGAGGGTGTTTTGACATCCCTCCTTTTTTTGTACCCTATTCAAGATGAAATTCTCAAGAATTCGGCTCGCAATTATTAAATAAAGTCGAGTTAAAGCCGATAGGAGTCGTCTTTGAACCTGTCCGGAAGCCAAGGTATTCCCCGTGTTTTTCTCGAAAAGGGGAGAAATTTTTCCTAAACGTGTTTGTAATCGAGTGATTGGCTGATTTGTCGTAGTACAAAATCCGCCCGTTCCGCGGGTGTCGCTTTTGGGACAAGGGTGAGATCGTAGCCGATGGATTGGTAGGTGGCAGCCATCGTGTGGTAGGTGTCGATGGCTTCTTGATAGGTTTGTTTGCGTTCGGAGTCGGTATGGTATATTTCGGCCCAAGGCGGGAGAATAAATACGCGGGTATTGTAGCGATAGTCGGCGCAGGCTCGCGGGAGTTCGGGAAAGAGCGGTTGATTGGTGAGATGAGCGTAGGCGAGGGTATCGGGGATACCCCGGTCGAAGAAGAGGGTTTCGTCGCGGTACGCATTCTCTCGATAGCTGTCGACGGAACGGGAGAGCATCAGCCGGGTATACGCGGGTATATTGCCCCAAGGAAGAGCATTCCCGTTTTGTGCCGATTGTTCCCGGATGATCTCCCGGGCGACTTCGGGAATGCAGGGAAAACCCCGTTGTTGCAGTTGTTCTAGTAGGGTAGTCTTGCCTACACCGGGACCTCCGGTGATGATGATGAAATTTGGTTTATACATCACGTTTATAAAGTTAGTGCGGTATGGATAAATTCTGCCAGCCCGTTGTTCGTGTCGCTGGTGACATTGTTGAACTTGCCCCGTAGCGGTTCGGGGGCGTTGGCGACAATGAACGGGTGCCCGCAACGTTCGAGAAAGTCGATATCGTTGTAGTCGTTCCCCAGCCCGGCACACTCGTCATAGCGAATATCAAGTTGGTCGAGCAGAATTTGGCAGGAGGAACCTTTGTTCACGTCCCGGGCGAATATTTCCGTCCATATCGCTTGATTGTCGATGGGGGAGGTGGAGCGGATTACCGAGTATCCGGATAGTTTCTCTTGAATCTCCCCGTGGAGTTGCAATTGTTTGGAATCGAGTATCACGAGAAATTGCGTGGCTCCGCCGTGTATGTCCCGTGTACTTTGAATGGAAGTACCTAGTCCGGGATAGTTTTCTATGCGTCGGCGGAAGTCCTCGTGCAAGGGAGAGGTGTTGCGGTACAGGAAGTGGTGATTGTCGGGAATCGGTTGTTGTATGGTGAAATTGATGTCGTATTCCCACAACATGGTGGCGATATCCAGTGTTTCTTCCGGGGAGAGTTCCCGGGTACAGAGAAGGCGTTGGTCGTTCCAACGCATGATGCCTGCGCCCGAGGAGAATACCATGTAATCAATGGGAAGTCCTTCCGGCAAAGCGTTACGAAACGAAAATACGGAACGTCCCGTTGCCAGAACGCGGGTGATTCCTGCGCGTCCGGCTTCTTCCAATGCTTTTTTGTTTTCTTCGCTGAGCGAATTCCAACCGCGCGGGAGCGTGGTTCCGTCCAGATCGATAATGATAGCCCTTATCATATTTTAGATTTAATGATTTATGATTTTAGATTTTTCCCCGCTTGCCGGCGTTCTTTCCCTTCAAGAGAAGTTTCGCTTCTGTCATTTTCAATTTTCAACTTTCAATTTTCAATTGTTACAAGTTCATACTTGTAGTAAGGCAGAGGTTCGTTGAGGTAGTGTAGTACTTTCTCTTGGTTCATGCCGTCCAGCGGGTTGTGGTTGTACCCGAAGGTGGATTTGATGCCCATGTTGATGAAATGGACGGCTCGGTCGAGGGCTTCCGGGAGGCTGTCACCGTTGAGCATGCAGCCCGTGATGACACTGGCGAAAGCGTCGCCCGTTCCGGGATAGGAAGCCGGGACGTAGTCGCACAGCACGCGCCACGTGCGTCCGTCCAGTTTGTTGTATGCGAGAGTGGCGACGTTGCACGTGTTACTTCCGGGGGCGGAAGTGATGATCACGTGTTCGGGACCGAGTTCGCTGAGTTGGTTACACCATTTGACAGCCTCTTCCACGGATATTTCTTCGCGGGGATCGCGTCCCAGCAGGAATGCGGCTTCCGTGAGGTTGGGGGTAATTACTTTGGCCTTCGAGCAGAGTTGTCGCATGCCCTCGATCATATCGGGTGTCATGCTGGAATATAATGTCCCGTGATCTCCCAACACGGGATCGACCAGTATAAAATTATTATTATCTTTGAAATAGTCGAAGAAGTCGCTGACGATTCCCATTTGTTTCACGGAAGCGAGGTAGCCCGTGTAAATCGCGTCGAAATGAAGGTTCAGTTCTTTCCAGTGTTCGATGAATGTTTCCATGTAATCGGTCAGATCGAGGGAACGAAAGTCTTTGTACTCGCTATGGGCGGACAGTATGGCCGTCGGCAACGGGCATACCTGATAACCCATGTGCGTGAGAATGGGGATGGCCACGGTCAAGGATGCCCTTCCATAGCCGGACAGGTCGTGTATTGCGGCAATTTTCTTCATGTCATTTCATTATCTTGAGTCTTCAAAGATAATAAAAAATCAATGAACGGGCATATAGGGGAGGGTAAACCAGAACGTGGAACCTTGTCCGACGGTGGAGTCCACCCCGATTTTGCCGCCTAATTTAGTGATAATGGTTTCACTGATTGCCAGTCCGAGTCCCGTGCCTTGCGAGAAGGTGTTCAATTTGGTGAAACGGTCAAACACTTTCTTCAGTTTTTCGGGTGCGATACCGCAACCGGTGTCCTTCACGTAAAAGCAGAGAGTTTGCGGATCGATTAGTTTGTACCCGGCACGAATACTGCCGTTTGTCGTGAACTTGAGCGCATTCGTGATGAAATTGTGGAGCACTTGTGCTACCCGGTTCCTTTCCGTCCGGATGATACATTCCGGAAGACGTTCTTCAACGAGGAATTTGACGGGAGTATCCGTGTCCATTTTCAACCGGGTACTTTGTTCTATTTCATCGAGCAATATATTTATGTCCACCTCAGTGTACACGAATTCAAGAGTTCCGGCCTCGATTTTCGAAAGGTCGAGGATGTCGTTGATCAGTTGTAACAACAGGTTGTTATTGTTGTTTATTATGTTGAGATATTCTTGTTTTTCCTTTTCATCCGTGGTGTACGCCAGAATCTCGGAGAACCCGACAATGGAGTTGAGCGGGGTACGTATTTCGTGACTCATGTTGGCGAGGAATGCCGACTTTAGACGATTGCTCTCTTCGGCTTGTTCCTTGGCGTCCCGGAGGTTTTGTTCCATGCGTTTTTGTTCGGTAATCACGACGCTTGAACCGATGATGGTTTTCGGTCGGCCGTTCACGTCATACTCGTACACGGCCCCTTGTTTGTTTATCCATTCGTATTCCCGGTCGTTGTACCAATGCACGAGGTATTCCTCGTGAAATTCTTCCCGTTTCCCGGAGAGCAGTTCTTCGAAGACGGAACGCATATGCTCCCGGAAGTCCGGGTGTATGGAATTGATATATTTTTCGACTTTACAATAGTATTTGCCGTCAATAGCTTCTTTGGTGTCCTCGTGGTGGTATATAGAATAGTCGCACGAGAAAGTTTGAGAGGGTACGTCGCAGTCCCACGGTAGCACGTGTGCCAGACTGAGAACAGAGGAAAGGGTGGAGTTCGTGATTTCCAGTTTTTCTTTGGCGTCGCGTAGTGATTCCTCCAGTTTTTTGTGGTCGTTGATCGAACAGGAAGTCCCGATAAGACGGGGAGATTGTTTGTTCGATGCAGGTTTTTCCAGTTGAGCTTGAATTTCGATCCATTGGTATATTCCTTTTTTCCGGTAATCTGCCCGGAAGAGGATGATGAGCTGTTGCACTTCCTGCCGGATAAGGCTTTGAAACCCTGTTTTTACTCGCTCGATGTCTTCCGGGTGAACCGCCTCGAAAAAGGCTTCGAGGGGAATTTCCGTGTCCCATTTTAATGTTTCGCTGTATATGCCCTTTAGTTGCAGGGAATCCATGATAAATTTCTTCGCTTCAATGTCATACATCCAGAGAAGATGCTTGGAGATATGCAGGGCGAGGGACAATTTTTGAGTGATGGACTCTATCTCTTCCCGTTGTGCCTGCAATTCGGTAATGTCAAAGGAACTGCAAACCAGCCAATTGTTGTCTTCATGAGTGAAGATATTCTTGGTGATCATGAGCGTGTGTTCCTTACCGTCAGCCATGATGAATTTCTCGATTCCTTGGTATGAGCCTTTTTCCGCGAATAGTTTCCTGTCAAATTCCTGCAATGTTTTTGCTTGTTCTTTATTCATGAAAATATCTTCGGTCTGCCCGAGGATTTGTCGCGCCGTGGCTCCGAACATTTCTGATTTTTTACTCCAGAATATATAGCGCCCCGTGTTCATGTCTTTGATTGAAGTGGGGATAGCTGTATTTTCCAACACTTGACCGAGGAAAAATTGAAGTTTCTCGGATTCTATGCGATGGAGCGTGTATTCCGTGATGTCACGCAAGAACGCGATTACTTTATTGCCGGGGAGAACTGCCGTGCAGGTTTCGAAATAATAGGGCTGACCTTGCGTGGGCAGGCAAACATCAAAACGCAGAGATGTGTTTGACACGAGCGTCTTCGTTATTTGTTGGCAGAAATAATCCCGTTCCGAGGGTGAAGTTATCAGTTCATGTAACTGTTTGCCGATCATTTCTTCCGCGGGAAGGGGTAATTGCTCCCGGATGGGGTTGATAATATCCATGATATGATGCGTTTCATCGAAGATGAGCATCATGTCCGGGAAAGCTGCTATAATGGCTTTCAGTATATCTTCGGAACCTTGATTTTCAAGGGAAGTAGTACCGTGTAACATATTGTTGATTTTAGTAGGACCTCACTATATAGCTGTTATAACGGAACAAAGTTAATGTTTTTATTCATGTATCGGGTAAATTATCGGTATTTGATGTTGAATTTTAAATTTTAGACATTGGAAACCTCTCCGGCATTGTCTTTTATTTGTGTTATTTTTGTTTTTAGTCGCTAAATTTAATCCTATTTCCGCGGAGTGCCGAAAGCGGTTGTAAATTGCTGGCAAAAAGAGTGTTGCACGTTTTTTTTTGTTTTTGCCCTCTCGTAACCCGCGCCGGCAAAGGGCTGAGCGGGTATTTAGCCTGCTTGTAGCCTGCTGAAACCTTGCTGATAGCTTGCTATAGCAGGCTATCAGCAATATATAAACAATATATATTTAGTTAATAGACATTGTGCTCCCTTTGACGTGTTGCTGTTTCTTTGTTCTGTCATTCTGGATGAAGCGAAGAATGTTATATGAAATTCGCATGAGGGGTGGTCGTTTTTGGGGTGCTTTTCTTTTAAAATGTATTTAATTTGAATTTTGGTATAAAAAATAGGGGGTGTTCGTGTAAAATAATGGATATTTTGTATATTTGCCCCGATAAAAATAGGGTTCGTTCTAAAAATACAAATTTATGGCAAAATTCAGATTCTTAGCTTTGCAGGAAATCACCCGTCGTAAACCCGTGGAACGCGGGGAATTACCCCGGTGTTCTGCTGTTTTTGGCGAAAGCGTGTTTTCGATGGACAAGATGAGGCATTATCTTTCGATCGAGGCTTACAAGAAGTTGGAGAGGGCGATGGTGGAGGGAAGTGTCATTGATCGGGGATTGGCGGATCAAGTGGCTTCGGCGATGAAGGCATGGGCGGTAGAAAGAGGGGTTACTCATTACACGCATTGGTTTCATCCCTTGAATGGCGCGACGGCGGAGAAACACGATTCTTTTATTGATTTGTTGCCGGACGGTGACGTGATCGAGTGCTTTGACGGGCGATTACTGGTGCAGCAGGAACCCGATGCATCCAGTTTCCCGAACGGGGGGATTCGCAACACGTTCGAGGCGCGCGGTTACACGGCGTGGGACCCGGCTTCTCCGGCTTTTATTAATAATCGCACGTTGTGTATCCCGACCGTGTTCGTGGCGTACACGGGGGAGGCGCTTGATTTCAAGACTCCCTTGTTGAAGGCGTTGGCGTTGATTGACCGGGCGGCGGTGGATATTTGCCAGTATTTCGACAAGGACGTGAAGCGGGTTTTAGCCACGTTGGGCTGGGAACAGGAATACTTTTTGGTAGACGAGGCTTTGTACAATGCCCGTCCCGATTTGAAGTTGTGCGGGCGGACGTTGATGGGACATTCCTCGGCGAAGGATCAGCAGTTGGAAGACCAGTATTTCGGCTCTATCCCGGCACGGGTGACTGCCTTTATGGACGAGCTGGAACACGAGTGTCATTGTCTTGGCATCCCGATTAAAACACGTCATAACGAGGTGGCACCGAATCAGTTCGAGTGTGCCCCGATCTTCGAGGAGGCGAATCTGGCGGTGGATCACAACCAGTTGCTGATGTCCACGATGAAGCGGGTGGCACGGCGTCATAATTTCCGCGTGCTTTTGCACGAGAAGCCGTACAAGGGGGTGAACGGTTCCGGGAAGCATAATAATTGGTCGTTGATGACCGACACGGGGGTGAATTTGTTATCCCCGGGCAAGAACCCGAAATCGAATATGCAGTTTTTGGTTTTCTTGGTGTCGACGATCAGGGCGGTATACGAGCATGGCGATTTGTTGAAAGCCTCTATCGTTTCGTTGGGTAATGAAGCCCGCTTGGGTGGGGACGAGGCTCCTCCCGTGATTATGTCTGTTTTCCTCGGAAATTATCTTTCCGGGGTGTTGGACGAGTTGGTGGAGAAAGTGAGCGACCGGAAAATGAGCCCGGACGAGAAGACGGAATTGAAGTTGAACGTGGGCAAGATCCCGGAAATCATGCTGGATAACACGGATCGTAATCGTACTTCTCCTTTCGCCTTTACCGGGAATCGGTTTGAATTTCGGGCGGTGGGGTCTTCTGCCAATTGCGGGGGACCGATGATCGCGCTGAACGCGGCGGTGGCTGAACAGTTGATTCATTTCAAACAAGAAACGGATGCCTTGATAGACAAGGGGGTGAAGAAGGATGAAGCGATATTTCAAGTGCTGCGTAAATATATTATCGAGTCGAAACTCGTGCGTTTCGAGGGGAACGGGTACAGCAAGGAGTGGAAAGAGGAAGCGGAGCGTCGCGGCCTGTCGACGGAGGTCGATTGCGTGCCCGCGCTGAAGGCTTATTGCTCGGGGAAGGCAAAACGATTGCTGGTGGACAGCGGTATCCTGAGTGAACGGGAGTTGAAGGCGCGGTTCGAGATCAAGAACGAGATATACTTGAAGAAGTTGCAGATCGAATCGCGGGTATTGGGTGATTTGGTTTTAAATCACGTGATCCCGACGGCTATTTCGTACCAGAACACGTTGTTGACGAACGTGACTTCTTTGAAGGCCATTTTGCCGGATTACGAGCAGGTGGCTGATGTGCAGATTGACGAGATTCGTACTATTTCCCATCATATCCGGGAGCTCCAGAAGATGGTGTCGGACATGACCGAGGCGCGTAAACAAGCTAACACGATCTCCGACGAGGTGAAACGTGCCGAGGAGTACACGATAAACGTGCGTCCCTACTTGGAAAAAATCCGTTATCACGTGGATAAGTTGGAGTTGCTTGTAGATGATGAGATTTGGCCGTTGCCGAAATACCGGGAATTGCTGTTCTCTCGTTGAGAATGAGTTTATAAGGTTTGTAAAGTTTATAAGGTTCATAAAGTAACTTTACAAACTTTATGAACCTTATAAACTTTATAAACTTATTTCTTCTTTTCCTGTAAATTCAGTACTTTTCCGTCGGGAAGAGTGAGTTTTGCCTCGGTTCCTTTGCCGATGAGGCTTACGTTATCTTTCTCGTAACGGTAACCGGAAGCCATTACTTGTTGCGGTAACTCGTAAGTTTGATCGTCGAGGGTAACCACGGCAAGTTCTTCGTTCGGGTAAAAGGTTACATTTACTTGGTAGAGCATTTTAGTTTTGCCGTCACCTCCTTGAAATACGGCGTTGATGACGCTATTCGGGGTTTCCGTGTAAAGGGTTTGCGCCCGTTGCTCGATAATCCATTGTCCGTTTACTTGGCGTACGTTGTAAGTGTCGTCATCTTCCACGTTCCACGCGTATCCGCCATTCGGGAGGCCGCGTCTGTCAAGGACGGGGTGATTCTCCACGTTCGGGAGGAATACTTCCACTTGTGCGGAGTCAGCCGAGAACACGATAAAAGCGGAAGTTGCGGCTTCCGGATCATTCACCGGATTCATGCGAACGCCCGATTCAAACAAACGGATGCAGTCTTTTTTCACTTCAGACCAAGTGAAGCCGGCAGCAGCGTTGCATCCGTGATTGTCGTTGGCCACGCCTACTTTGGGATCGGCTTTCGTGAATACCAGAGTCATTTTTTTATCCTTGTCGGTGAACTTCAGTTCTCCGTTTTCCACGGAATAAGAGGTCATGGCGGCGAGAGCCTTCACGAATTGATCCTCGAACTTCAAGTCGGGGCAGGCCATCATGGTCATACCTCCCGGTTCCAGTTTGATGGTGTTGCCCTCGGTAGAATACCTCCCGAAGAAACGGTTACACCCGGCGAAACCGTACATGGTATTGGTGTCCGTGAGGATGATGGTTGGAACTCTTTGAGAAAGGGCTACTTTCTCGTTGTTGCTTGTCATTTCTTTCAGTTGCCACTCGTTGGCGGTCAACGCCGCCTTGTTGCCCGTGTTGCTTTTGCATCCCGCGAAGGCGAGAACCGTGGCGATCATCATTAAAATTGTTGTTCTTCTCATGTGTGTGTTATTTTTACGCGAATATACGTAGAGAAAATATAAAAGTTTAGGGATAACGGGAAAAGATTTACCGGATACCAATGCTATTGAAACATTGGTATCCGGTTAAGTGATTCTTTGTTTTGCACTTTCACACCCCGGGTATGATGGTTATCACATTTTAAGCAATTCTTCGATATGCGTGCGGTCGTTCCATAATTGGGGTATTTTATTTTGTCCGCCGAGTTTGCCTTTTTCTTTTAGCCAGTCGATGAAAAGGTTCGGACGGGCGACGTGAAGAATAAGGCGTTGGAGTGACAGGAGGCGCTTGGCCTCGTAGTCGGAGTTCACGCGTTGGAGTTCTTTGTCAAGCATGTCGGCGAAAGTTTCCGGGTCGGAGGGAGGGGTTCCGAATTCGATGATCCACTCGTGGGCACCTTTTTTGTTCTCGTTCATGAAGACCGGGGCTGCGGTGAAATGGAGTACGGTGGCTCCGGTTTGTTCGCAAGCCCGGTTTAAAGCCGCGATAGCGTTGTCGATGATTAATTCTTCCCCGAAAGCGTTGATAAACAGTTTTGTGCGTCCGGTAATCTTGAACTTGTAGGGACGGGTGGAGGTGAACTGAACGGTGTCGCCGATCATGTAGCGCCACAGTCCGCCGTTGGTGGAAATGACGATGGCGTAGTTGACTCCGGTTTCTACTTCTTCCAGCAGGAGCGCTTTCGGGCGGGATTTGCCCAGTTCGCTCATGGGTACGAACTCGTAATACACGCCGTAGTCGAGCATGAGTAGCATCGACGGGTCGGAGGGATCGTCTTGTAGTCCGAAAAAGCCCTCTGAGGCGTTGTATGTTTCGATATATTTCATCTTCGGGTCGGGCAACAGGCGTTTGTACTGTTCCCGGTAGGGGGTGAAATTGATACCGCCGTGTATGAATAGTTCGAGGTTAGGCCATACCTCGTGGAGGTTGTCTTTGCCCGTGCGTTCGAGAATACGGTTGATGAGCGTGAGAAACCACGAGGGTACGCCCGCCAGACTGCGCACGTCTTCCTTGATGGTGGTTTCGCATATTTTTTCTATTTTCTCTTCCCAGTCGCCCATGAGCATGATGGATTGGTCGGGTGTCTTCATCATGTTTGCCCAGAAAGGCGTGTTCGAGATCAGGATGGCGGAGAGATCTCCGTAGCGACAGTTGTTGTTTGTTTTGGAAATCTCACTGCTACCGCCGAGAGCGAGAGTCTTCCCGTTGAATGCTTGAGCGTCGGGATAGAGGTTGTTGAAGATGGCTATCACGTCTTTGCCGCCCCGGAAGTGACATTCTTCCAGTGAAGTTTTACTCACGGGTATGAATTTACTTTTGGCGGCGGTCGTCCCGGACGATTTGGCAAACCACGTGATGGGTTCCGGCCACAAGAGGTTTTGTTCCCCGTTCATCAGACGCTCGGAATAGGGAGCCAGTTCCTCGTAATGGATGATGGGTAACCGTTCCCGGTATTGTTCGGCAGTGAGGATGGAGGCAAAATCGTACTTCTGCCCGTATTCGGTGGTCGCGGCAGCGCGGAGTAATTCATCCAGCGTGTCACGTTGTACCTGCACGGGATTCGTTTTGAAGTACTCTATTTGCGTCAGTCGCTTGGACGAGAACATGGATATGATGGAGTTGATGATTGGCATATTGTAGATTTTAGATTTCTTGATTTATGATTTTGGATTAGATAATACCTTCCAGTTGATGAATGCTGTTTTTAATCGTAAATCGTAATTCATAAATCTTAAATATTAAAGTCTAGAGTTAGCTGGGGAGCAAGCAGGGTGAAGCTGCGACGATGGAACGGGGTGATACCGTGTGTTGCGATGCCTTCCCGGTGTTTCTTGGTGGGGTAGCCCTTGTTACTTGCCCAGTCGTACACGGGGTAGCGTTCGTGCAATTGTTGCATGTACTCGTCCCGGTGAGTCTTCGCAAGTATCGAGGCGGCAGCGATTGCCATGTATTTGCCGTCACCTTTGATTATGCAATGATGTTCGATGCCCCCGTAAGGTTTGAAACGGTTGCCGTCCACGAGAATGTGCTGGGGGGTGACGCTCAATTGAGCCAATGCCCGGTGCATTCCCTCGATAGACGCGTTGAGGATGTTTATTTTGTCTATTTCCTCGTTGTCCACGGCGGCGACTGCCCACGCGAGAGCTTCCCGCTCGATGATTATTCTTAATTCGTTCCGTTTTTTTTCGGAGAGTTGTTTCGAGTCATTGAGCATTTCGTTGGAAAAGTTTTCCGGCAGAATGACTGCCGCGGCGAAGACGGGACCCGCCAGACAACCTCTTCCAGCCTCGTCACAACCGGCTTCTATTTTGTCCGAATAGTATTTTAATGTCAGCATACAGTAATCTAAAAGTTTAAGGCTACAAGTAGCGTTCGGGCAAATATACAAATAAAGTTCATAAGTCGGTTTATAAAGTTGAGCTTTCGGCTCCTAAAGTTTATAAAGTTCATAAAGTAACGGGCATCCTTCGGATAAGGTTTGCTGGCAGCTATGCTGCCGTGGACAAAGCGCCCGCTAGGGTCCATAAACCTTATGAACTTTATAGACTTTACAAACTTTTAACAAACAGGGCGAAAAGCGTTTTGACGCATTCGCCCTGTTGCAAATGACAATTTGCAAACTTTTCCTATATTCGCGGGTAAATAAGGTTAAATCAGGAAAGATGTTCACGAAAGAGGAAGCGAAAGAGATTCGGGTGAAATTCTGGGAGGGCTTTAAGCGTTATTGCAAGCGGAAGCATATTTACCGGAAGTGGGTACTGACGGGGGTGAAAATCCCGTCGGTGCAACTGAAGTTTTATGTCGATCGGGAAAAGGCTTTGGTGTTGTTTCAGATTGACCACAGGAACGAGTTGCGTCGGTTCGAGGTGTACGAGTGTATGTTGTCATATCAAACTCTGTTTCGGGCGGAATGCGGCGAAGAGTTGAAATGGGAAGAGGAGTACACCGGAATCGAGGGACAGAAGGTGAGTGCTATTTATTTCGAGTTGCCGGGGGTGAATCTTTACCGGACGGAAGATCATGAACGGATATACGCTTTCTTCGCGGAGAAGATGCCCTTGCTGGAAGATCTTTATTACGAGTACCGGGATTTGATTAACGAGAGGTTGAAGGATTCGAGATTTTAGATTTACGATTGAAGGATTTAAGAAATAATATGACAATGAAAATCAACAAGAGTGGGGCGGTGCTTTCCCGTATAGTACAGTTGGGCGAGACGCTGAAAGAGCTTTCCCGGAAGAACGGGAAGGAGTATTTACCGTTGAACAGGGGTGTGAATCAAGTGGTAAATATCGACTTGACGGAAGTCGTGAAAGGTATTGATTTCAATTCGCCGGAAATACAGGTGTACCCGCATGGTGCCGGGCGACCGGAGTTGCGGGCGGCGATAAACGATGAGTTTTTCATGGGGAAGTCTTCCCCGGATAATATATTGATTACGGCGGGCGGAATGCATGCGCTCGATCTGGTGGCGCAGACGGTAAATATCGGACGGTTGTATCTGCCGACTTATTACTGGGGGTGTTATTTCAAGATGTTGAAGATTCGCGGTATCGAGAGTGTGGGGTATGATAATCAGTCCGATTTGACGGGAATGATTGACGAGTTACGGGGAAATGCCGTGTTGATCAGTGATCCGAGTAATCCGCTTGGCGATAAGCACGACGACGGGGAGCAATTGGCTATTATCAGCGCGTTGAACGATGCAGGGGTGGTTGTGTTTCACGATTGCCCGTACCGCCGCCTGTACATGGATGCTACCGATGATTATTATACGAGGTTGATAAACATGGAGAACGTGATTATCACGGAGAGTTTCAGCAAGTCCGTGGGGTTGAGCGGGCAGCGGTTAGGTTTCGTGCATACTTGCAACAAGGAGTTGCACGACGAATTGGAAGTGCGCGTGATGTATAACACGAACGGGATTAACGGTTTCGCTCAGGAGCTGGTGTTACGTTTGTTGACAACACCGGAGGGACGTGCTGCTGTGACGGCTTTCAAGGAACGTACGACACGTGATATCGCTTTGAATATCGATTATTTGCGGGAGCGGGGTTTTCTTGCCGAAGAATTTTATCATGGAACGAGCCCGCGGGGTATTTTCGTTATCGTGAATCGTGGTGAACAGGAGTTAATGGATCATTACATCGGGGCGGTGGGACTTGATTTCTTCACGAAGACAAAACAGGAGTACGCAAAAGGCTTTGCCCGGATTTGCGTGTCCGTGCCGCACGAGAAGCTCGTGAAATATTTCAATGCAATTCAATGATTCGATGGAGGTGTGTCAAAACACACCTCTAGTTTATAAAGTCCATAAGGTCGAGCCTTCGGCTCCTAAAGTCTATAAAGTCAGTAATTTGATAATGCTTTGATGGTCAGTGTTATAATATACCAGATACTTGTGTATTTGACCTTACGACATTATGGACTTTTAGACCTTATGGACGAGAGGGTGTGTTTCGACACGCCCTCATCCCTGAATCGTCAATCATAAATCACTAAATCAATTCAGTCTTCTTTCGTCAGCGTGAACTCCTTGTCGGCAAAGAGTTCCGCGAGTCCCGATATTTGTTTCAAGCGTAGAAGTTCATCTTTATCCATACCGATGTTACGGAGAATCCAGCTGTCGGACATGCCGGCTTTCGTGAGTTCTGTCACGATTTCGGTCATCAGTTCTATGCTGTGGGTGCCGCGGGCGCGATTGTGGCGGATGGTCGATGCCATACGGTTGGAAATATCCTTGTCGATAACCACGACGGGGAGCATGCCGTGTTCACGCTCGTAGATGCGTTGCGAGGTTTTCATGACCTTGTAGCGATGGTAGCCGTCCACCAGCTCGTAGATGTCTTTTTCCGGGATGTAATAGCATACAACGGGCATAGTATAGCCATCTTCCCAGATGGAGAGTTCCAACAGGCTCATTTCCGGCGGGGCAACCACGTTCGGGTTGTACGAGTTGGCGACTACTTTGTCGATAGGCACGGATAGTACCTTATATACGGGACTTTTAAAATTTTCCATAGCTCTCCATTAATGCTTTATATTTATTCATGACGCGTTTGCGACGGTCGTTCTCGGTTTTGTTCATGGCGAATCCCATGTACTTGCAGGCGTGGTCGTTCTTCAAGATACAGATGCACATCCTTTTGAACGTGGGAAGTTCTTTGAACTCGGGGATATTCACGTCATCTTGATATTCCATGCGCACGGGTTTCTTGTCGGTCTTGTAATTCGTGCTTTCAGCAACCGTGATGGGGATACCCATTCGACGTAATTTGGCGATGGTTTCTTCTGCAAGGCATCCTCCCTTCTTGCGCCAGAATTCCATGCTCGTGGAGAGTTTGTTCAAGTAATTCTGGCGGGTTTCTTCCGGCAGGGTACAGAGCAGGAATTTCATGTATTCAGCCCATGTCATGCCTTCGGGGAGGGTGATGGATTGCCATCCCATGGCGGTGGTGCCGCCGTATATGCCGGTGAAATTCACCCCGTTCACGCGGCTGACCATTTTACCCCACGTGTCGGGATCGATTGCCCGGTAGAGTTTCAAGCTGGGTAACGCCTGCGAGATGAACGGGCTTGCCACGCGCTGGCGTTCGAGCGGAACCCCGGCTTGGTAGTATAAGTCGTAAAGGTGGTTGTAGTCCCAGCCGTGCTTGCCGTTCGCCGTCCATATATCCGTGGTTTGCCAGTCGAATATGGGGTAAGCATTGTAAATGCCTTTGCTAATCCGGTGAGTCCATTTCAAGTGCTTGTAACTGTGGTAATTTCTGGCTCCATGTATTGCCTGCCAGCGATGGTAGCTTTCCTGCGTGCGGATACCGATCAGACAGCAAACGCGCTCGACTCCTTTTTGTCGATATATCCATTCCGCGAATTTGTTCTGGTAGTCATAGTCCCACATGTCTTCCGTGTAGAAATCAAAGTCTTCTTTCCGGTAACAGTCTTGTGGCATTTCCCTCACCCAAAGGTGTCGTAAATCATCTTCCCACGGGCGCCAGAAACGCTGGTGCATGGAGGTACAGGTGGATACCTTGAAGGGAATACATACCCGGTAAACTTCCAGTAAATCGGGATTGTCAGCCAAAGCCCGGTCCACGTAACGAATGGTTTCTTGGTATTGTACCTCGTAGTCCATGTGAAACACCCCGAGTTTTCGCTTCAACCTGTGTTGACGGATATAATCGATACACAGGTTTAATAGAACTCCGCTATCCTTCCCACCGGAGAAGGAAACGTAGACATAATCGAAGTCGGAGAATATCCGCTCCAATCGTGCCTGTACAGCGTCATATACACTTCTGGCTTTTCTCATTTCGGTTCGTGTATCATCTTTACATACAGTTTCCATTCTTTCTTGACGGTAAAGCCACACGCGCGGAATGTATCCGCGTGGGGAGTGTGGGAAATCACGTACAAGGGTTTTTCCCCGGAAAATTCGTCGATCGCTTTCCGGGCAAACATGGATAACAGCGTGGTATTTTCACCGGACACGTAATAGTTGTCGATGCATACGCACGAGTCTTTCACTTCGACGGGCATAAAGCCGCGTACTTTTTCCTCTTCCAATGCCACGAACCACACGTGGTGGTTGGAGGTTTTGAAAGGATAATTGTTGTTCTGGCGGAGCACGGGAGGGCTCATCACCAGTGGAGCCACGAGTTGATACAACCGGGTTGACGTTCCATGTAATTTTTCTATATTCATTGCCGAACTCTTTCTGGCAAATTTAATAAAGATTGGCAATGATTCAAAATGATGGTAAAAAAACCTTTCAATGAAATATTTACCGGGTATTTGGCGAGTGCCGGAGAGGTCTGGAGGTGTGCAGTATTCTTTTTTGAAAGTGAGTTTGACTTCTTTTAGGCTGTGCGGCTATGTGTTCGTTTGTTTTCAATGTGAAATAATCGTGTCCGTTTCCGGTGTAAATTTGTTCATTTTGATAGGGTGTGAAATACCCCGTATTTTTATATCCATGCTCCATAATATTCGTAGAAATAAAATTCACCGACAGTGAATGATGCCTG